>DASYCJ010000079.1:0-9563 GCA_036500225.1 Gammaproteobacteria bacterium | reverse complement strand
CGCGATACTTGTGTTCTTGGGGCTGGTCGCCATCTTCGACATCCGCCAGCGCCATCACGCCGTCACCCACAACTATCCCGTCATCGGCCATCTGCGCTACTTCATGGAGTTCATTGGCCCGGAGCTGCGCCAGTACTGGGTTGCGGACGACAAGGAAGAGCTGCCCTTCAACCGCAGCGAGCGCACCTGGATCTACGCCACCGCCAAGGGCCAGAACAACTACTTCGGTTTCGGCACCGAGGAGCAGCAATACTCCATCGGCTATCCCATCATCAAGAACAAGGCCTTCCCCTTCCCGGAAGACAAGGCCGTGCACATCGGCGGCGATGCCAGTGCCGTGCCCTGCCTCAAGGTCATGGGCGCGAGCCACAGGCGCAAGCGCGCCTGGCGCCCCACCTCGGTGATCAACATCTCAGCCATGTCCTTCGGCGCCTTGGGCAAGAACGCCCTCTCGGCCCTGAACCTGGGCGCCAAGATGGCGGGCTGCTATCACAATACCGGTGAGGGCGGCTTGAGCCCGTTCCACCTCTTGGGCGGCGACGTGATATTCCAGCTCGGCACCGGCTACTTCGGCGCCCGCGGCAAGGATGGCAAGTTCTCCATGGATCTCGTGGCGGAGAAGTGCGAGAAGAACCCGCAGATCCGCGCCATCGAAGTGAAGCTCTCCCAGGGGGCAAAGCCCGGCAAGGGTGGCGTGCTGCCGGCGGACAAGGTGGTGCCGGAGATCGCCAACATCCGCCATGTGCCGGCTTACCAGGACTGCATCTCGCCCAACGCCCACTCCGAGTTCGGCAACGTGGATGAGATGATCGACTTCATCGAGCGCATCTCGGACCGCACCGGCCTGCCGGTGGGCATCAAATCCGCCATCGGTTTCTCGGACTTCTGGGAAGAGCTCGCCAAGCGCATGAAAGCGCGCAAGGGGGAAGGCCCGGACTTCATCACCATCGACGGCGGCGAGGGCGGCACCGGCGCGGCACCTCTCACCTATACGGATCACGTCTCGCTTCCCTTCAAGATCGGCTTCGCCCGGGTGTACCAGATATTCCAGAAGACCGGCGTCTCCAAGGACGTGGTGTGGATCGGCAGCGGTAAGCTCGGTTTCCCGGATCGCGCCGTAGTGGCCTATGCCATGGGCTGCGACATGGTGAATGTGGCCCGCGAGGCCATGCTCTCCATCGGCTGCATCCAGTCCCAAAGTTGTCACACCGGCCATTGCCCCACCGGCATCACCACCATGAGCGAGTGGCGCCAGGCCGGCCTGGATGTGGACATCAAGGCCGTGCGTGCCGCGAATTACATCAAGGGTTTTCGCAAGGAACTGGTGGCGCTCGCCCACACCGCAGGTTACGAACATCCCGGCCAGTTCCAGGCCCGGGACATCGAGCTCTCCACCGGCGTGAATATGTTCACCTCCCTAGACAAGGTACTGGGCTATTCAGCGGATAAGTCCCTGTTCACCAGTATGCAGGACCTGGCGCCGCCCCAGGTGAAGAAGCCGGTGGTCTTGACCCCGGTGCGCAAGAAAGCCACGGTCGCTTAAGGAGCCAGGCCATGAGATGCAGTGTGATCTTGATGTCGGCGATGTTGTTCTTGGCTCCGATCGCAGCCACGGCTGATAGCACAGTCATCGCCGAGGTCACCTACCTTGGTAATGGGGCATACCAGATCAAGAACAAGCCCTATGGCTATGACGCCCTGGTGGCGAAGCTACAGGCTACCCATGCCGGCGAGCACATCGACGTGGTGGTGGTGAACATGGGCACGGTGACGAGTGAGCTGGAAAAGCAGAGGGTCTGCCAGCTCCGCCAGTCTCTCCAGACCCGGGTGAAGATGGAACTCACCGTCGATGGGGACAAGCATGAGCTGTTCTGCACGTAGCTAAAAGCTACTGCACTTCGCATAACGTCGTTGCACTTCAGACTCGCAGTCGGTCACGCACACAAGAATGCACTCCCTCCTGCTCGCTTCGTGCGCCTCGTTCTGCTTCGGCTCGCCACGCTTTTAGGGCATCTTTCCTAGAAGCCACTGCAAGCCCGCCAGATGTTGCTGGTCGTGGCTGCACAGATAATGGACCAGTCCCTTCAGCGTCGTCTGTCCATATCCTTCGAACTCAGCCTTCCGCGCCAGATGTTGCGGGCTTACGGCCTTAAGCATCTCCACGGTCTTGGCCCGCGCATCTCGGAATTCCGCCAGCACCCGTGTCGCATCCTGCTTGTAGTACTCCCGGTCCCGGGCCAATCCGTCCGTATCCAGTGACGGGAGCAGGGGATCCTCTTCCCCAAGAGTGCGTTGGAACCTGAGCTGATAACCGTCTATCTCCACATCCCGCACGTGGCAGAGCTGCTCGATGGCCGTGAGATGCTCGCTGGGGATGCTTTCCCAGCTGGCGGGTTTCCAGTGCTTATGGCTCGAGGGGATCGCGCTGTAATGGGCTTCGAGCAGGGCGGGGAAGTCCGCCAGCGCCTTGAGGGTGATGGAGTCCATGGGTCGAGTATATCTGCGCCTGGCGTCACCGGTCCTCGCGCATAGCTGTTCACTGGGTTCATACCTCGCCAGAAGAAAGGGTGTCATGGTCTCTACTTGATGGATCCTTAAAATCGACTGCATCCGGGAACTCCCTTGTAATATCAGGGTCTCCTAGGAGGAACCTCAGGAGCGCCGCCATGAAAATCCGTCCTTCTTTCTTCTTGGCGGCGATCGCCGCCTATTTGGCCTGTTCCGCCGCTTGGGCAGACGCGGACGACAAGACCCGCATCCCCACCGGCCAGTTCATCACGCCTCTGGCGGCACCGGGTTCCTCCTTCGAGACGCTGAATCCCCATCTCAAGGACTTCCCGGATTACACCGTGGGCCAGGCTATGAGCGAGGCCCTGAGTCCCGACGGCAAGACGCTACTGATCCTCACCACCGGCTATAACCGCCTGAACAACTCCGAGGGCAAGCAGGACCCGCGCGACTCCAACGAATATGTCTTCGTCTATGACGTGAGCGGCGCGAGCCCGAAGCAGACGCAGGTGATCCAGGTGCCCAATACCTTCGCCGGCATGGCCTTCGCGCCGGATGGCAAGCGCTTCTACGTCTCGGGCGGCGGAGACGACGACGTGCACGTCTTCGAATTCGCCGCCGATTCCTGGGTAGAACCCCATCCGCCCATCGCACTCGGCCACCAGGCAGGCAATGGCGCGCCGCAGATGCCGCCGGCCGTGGCGGGACTCGCTGTTACCCCTGACGGTTCACGCCTGGTGGCAGCGAACTACTACAACGACTCCATCTCGATCCTGGATACTTCCAAGCACAGCGTACTCGCGGAGTTGGACCTGCGCCCCGGCAAGTCCGGTGGCGTCTCCGGCACCCCGGGCGGCGAGAACCCCTTCTGGGTAGCCATCGTGGGCGACTCCACCGCCTATGTCTCCAGTCAGCGGGACCGGGAAGTGGACGTGGTGGACATCGCCGCCGCCGTGCCCAAGCTGCTGACGCGCATCCCGGTGAAGGGCACACCCGTGAAGATGCTGCTGGACAAGTCCCAGACGCGGCTCTATGTGGCCTGCGACAACAGCGACACGGTGACGGTGATAGACACCGTCAAGCAGCAGGTGACGAATGAGATCGCGACCATCGCACCGACGGGCGTGGTGAAGCCCGCGTACGGCTATCGCGGCGTCGCTCCCAACGGGCTCGCCCTGTCCGCGGATGGCACACGGCTCTATGTGACCAACGGCGGCACCAACTCAGTGGCGGTGGTGGCCCTGGACCGGCCCACGCCGACAGTGTTGGGACTCATCCCCACGGGCTGGTATCCCCAGGCGGTGGTGGCCGCGAGCCTGCATCCGCAGCTCTACGTGGTGAACAGCCGCAGCAACCCGGGTCCGAACCCGGATAACCCCAATCACCGTGGGCACCCTAAGGAATCCATGGCCCACAACCATTACATCCTGCAATTGGAGAAGGCCGGCTTCCTCACCCTGCCTCTGCCCTCAGATGCGGAACTCGCGACCCTCACCCAGCAGGTGTTGGCCAACGATCACTTCGGCGCGCCGCCGGTGCCAGAAGATCAGCAAGTGATGGCGGCCCTACACAAGAAGATCAAGCACGTCATCTACATCATCAAGGAGAACCGTACCTACGATCAGATGCTGGGGGACCTCGGCAAGGGCAATGGCGACCCCAAGATCGTGGAGTTCGGCGCCAAGAATACTCCCAACTTCCACGCCCTCGCCGGCGACTTTGTGGATCTGGACAACTTCTATGTCTCCGGGGAGGTGAGCAGTGAGGGTTGGCCCTGGAGCACCGCGGCGCGGGAGAGCGACCAGGGTGAGAAGACCATCCCCGCGGCTTATGCGAACCGCGGTCTGGTGGGCGACACCCAGGGCACCAACCGTGGCCTGAATGTGGCCTATCCCACCCTGGCGGCGCGGCGCGCCGCCAGGCCGACTACGCCGAGCGATCCCGACATTGTCCCCGGTAGCGGCGACGTGGCGGGCATGGACGGCCCTGGCGGCTTGGTGCAGCAGGGTTATCTTTGGAGCGCCGCCGAGCGCGCCCATCTCACGGTGCGTAACTACGGCATGGAGGCGGATACCTCGCGCTACGACCCGGACGATCCGGATTTCCTGCCGCTGGACCGTACTCCCTACGCACACCACCAGGTGGTGATGTACCCGGCCTATCCGGATCTCATGGGCGTGAGCGATCCCTATTACCGCAGCTTCGAACCGGCGTATCCGGATTTCTACCGGGAACGGGAGTGGGAGCGGGAGTTCACGGGTTTCGCGAAGGACGGCAAGCTACCGACCCTGTCACTGATTTATCTGCCCGGCGATCACATGGGCAACTTCGACAGGGCGCTCGACGGCGTGAACACGCCGGAGCTGCAGCAGGCGGACAACGACTATGCCGTGGGCAAGTTGGTCCAGGCCGTCGCCGCGAGCCGCTATAACAAGGACACGCTGATCTTCATCCTCGAGGACGATGCCCAAGACGGGCCGGATCACGTGGATGCGCACCGCAGCCCCGTATACATAGTCGGTCCCTATGTGAAGCACGCGATGGTGGTGAGCGACTACTACACCACCGTGAACGTGCTGCGCACCATCGAGGACGTGCTCGGCATAGACCATCTGAGCATCTTCGACGCCAACGCAAGGCCCATGTCCAGCGTGTTCGATCTCAAGCAGGCGGACTGGAGTTTCAAGGCCGTGCCCTCAGTGCTTCTAGCCAACACGCAGTTACCCATCCCCGCCATCCTGAAGACAGGCGAGACCGCGCCGGCACCCACGCACCCCGCCGCCTATTGGGCACGGGTGACCAAGGGTATGGACTTCTCCAGCGAGGACAAGGTGGATGCGGTGGGCTTCAACCGTATCGTCTGGCTGGGCCTGATGAAGACTCCGTATCCAGAGGAGCGCAGCGGCGCCGACCTGCGGAAGCAGTCTGATCCTGTCGGCGGCGGCTCGCGTTGAGGCTGAGATGCAAAAGGCCCAGGGAAGGGCTCTTGCAGTCAGATCAAGGAGCGCCAGTGACCCAGCCGCCCGCCGCCTGGATGGGCAGTGGTGAAGTGAGAGCCGAGACCCAACCCGCCAGCGCATAGCGCGTGGCTTTAACCCCCACCGGCTGGGACAGCGTCACTACGCGCGTATAGCTGCCGTCTTTGCCTTTCTGCAGCGCGCCGTGCGTGTCCGAGACCACCAGGAAGTCGTGGCGCAGGGTCACGCCCTTGTTCTCACCGGCGCCGACGGGCACGTCCACGCCGAAGGCCATGAGCACCACGTAGACTTCCAACGATTCGTTGCGGGCCATGGTGGGTGAGAAATGCACCGTCACCTTGTGGCCATCGGCCGTGAAACTTAGGGGACCGACCTTGGCGCTGTCGTCCACCTGCAGAGGCTTGTCGTCGTAGAAGTTGCGCCAATCCTGTCCGTCCAGTACGAACTGCGGCGTGTAGATGACGCGCCCCGCGAGGCCGCTCGACTGCGCGGCGATGGCCTGCTGGCGCTCGGTATAGGCGTGGCGGTCGAAGGGGTCGCGCCAGCCCCCGTCATCCCAATAGTCCACGTGGAAGGTGACCGGCACCACCTGTTTCCAGAGCCGGTCGTCCTGCTGCAGTGTCGAGATCCACTTCTCCGCCGGCGGGCAGCTATCGCAGCCTTCCGAGGTATAGAGCTCCAGTAGGCTCACGTGGTTCGCAGACCCGGTGATGGTCTGGGGCGCGGCCCAGGCGCTGCCGGCAGCCAGTATCAAGCTCAAAGCCAGTGCTCCACGACGCATCCGAATCTCCCATTTGATAAGCCTCAGACCGCGCCCAAGGGGCGAATATTGCAGAGCCCCTCCTGTAAAATATGCCTTATGGAAGTCATGCCCAAGAAACTCTCGGTCAACCAGAAGAAGCTGGAGAAGCGCCTGCGCCATGGCGTAGGGAAAGCTATCCAAGATTTCAACATGATCGAGGCGGGCGATAAGGTGATGGTCTGCCTGTCGGGCGGCAAGGATTCCTACACGCTGCTCGACGTACTCATGAAGCTCCGGGAAAGCGCGCCGGTGGAGTTCGAGCTCCTGGCGGTGAACCTGGACCAGAAGCAGCCCGGCTTCCCCGAGGAAGTGCTGCCCACATATCTGACCGAGATCGGCGTGCCTTTCCAGATCCTGGAACAGGACACCTACAGCGTGGTGAAGCGGGTGGTGCCGGAAGGCAAGACCACCTGCGGCCTCTGCTCGCGGCTGCGCCGCGGCGCGCTCTATAAGTTCGCCGCCGAGAATGGCGTCACCAAGATAGCCTTGGGCCATCATCGCGGCGACATCCTGGAGACGTTCTTCCTGAACCTCTTCTATGGTGGCAAGTTGCGGGCCATGCCGCCCAAGCTGCTCTCGGATGACGGCAAGCACGTGGTGATCCGCCCCCTGGCCTACGTGGAAGAGACGGACATCCAGAAATACGCAGACCTGCGCGAGTTCCCCATCATCCCCTGCAACCTCTGTGGCTCCCAGGAACACCTGCAGCGCAAGGCCGTGAAAGCCATGATGCAGGAGTGGGAGCGCAAGTTCCCGGGTCGCACCAGCACCATCTTCTCGGCCCTTTCCAGCGTGGTGCCTGAGCATCTGCTGGACCCGCGGCAGTTTGACTTCGCCTCCCTCGGTGCTAAAGCCGCGCCTCGCAGCGACTGGCTGGATTCCGAACCGGCGGAGCGGGGTGGCGATTCGATCATGGCGACTGTGTCCCTCGATGACCTGAAGCGTACGCTGCCCCGCAAGACTTCCAACTCTTCTATCGAATGAGCGGCACCACTGAGAGGCTTTTCTCTTACGGTACGCTTCAGCAAGAATCCGTCCAGCTCGCCAACTTCGGCCGCAAGCTGCAAGGCCGCGCCGACGTGGTCACCGGCTGGCGCCTGTCCACCGTCGAGATCACCGATCCGGAAGTGCTGGCGGAGAGCGGCCTCGCGGTCCATCGCATCATGGTGTCCGGGAAGCCCACGGATGAGGTGGACGGGGTGGTATTCGAGATCACGCCGGAGGAGTTGAAAGCGGCGGACAGTTACGAGACCGCCGACTACAAGCGGGTGAAGGTGAAACTGCGCTCAGGCGCGGAAGCCTGGGCCTATGTAGCCAGCTGACCGCTTACCAGCAGTCCCCGGAGCATTCGGGCAGGAACGGCCGATGCAGCAAGAAGACCACGGCAGTACGCCCCGCGATCGAGATCAGTAGTGCGACCACGAGCTGAATGCTAAGCGGTACCTTGATACCGGCATATCTCTTGAGGAGCCAGGCGCTGAAGGGGCATGCGACCAAACCGGAGAAAATAGCAAACCAGCCGTTGGTTATGGGCCATGGCCCTTCGTGTATGAGAAGGGCCAAGCCGCCTACGCTGAGCACAAGCCCCCATATCCAGGCCACTGTCTGCGCGAAGACCAATCCGACTCTGCTCAATAGCGTTGGGGGTTTGTTGGCAGCCATGGCGGCTGTTGCAGCCGCCAGCAGCAAGACGGCGTACATAGAGAAGAGAACGAGATGCTTCATCGTGGTCTCCTGAAGCGCACCCGGATTGGATTATAGGGGGCTGGATTCTCGTAGATTTGGCATGGAGTATGCCCTGGTTGGATAGAACGATTGTGCGCCGGTGGCGTAGCCGGGTTTGCGACCAGAGGACACCGAGAGCAAGCTACGTGAAACTTTGACCGATATTTCTGGTCTCTTTATATCAATATCGTCATTTTTCAGGGGTGTCGGGGAGTGAGGTTAAACTAGGCACAGAAATGAAGCGACCATCTGCACCCCGGGCGAAACAAGATTGGGTGTTTCAGGCACCTGGGCAGATCTCTCGTATCGAAGCCTGCTTCAAGGGCGCCGCATTTGCACCGCATCGTCATGACACCTATGCGATCGCCATCACCTTGGCAGGGGTGCAAAGTTTCGATTACCGGGGCACCACGCGCCATTCGCAAGCTGGCGGGCTGGTAGTGTTGCATCCCGATGAACTTCATGACGGTCGCGCAGGTGACGAACGACCCTTCAGATACCGGGCCCTATATGTTGCACCGGCTCTCTTGCAGGAGATCCTCGGCGGAGTTCCCTTGCCCTACGTCGACGGCGGGGCGTCGACAGATTCCCGGCTGCGTCGTCCCATCTGGGCCTTGCTCGAAGATCTGGCGCATCCGCTGGGAGAGCTTGAGCAGCAAGATTTGATTTATGAACTCGCGACTGCCCTGCAGGCAGTTGCGGGCAAGGGCTGTCCGCCGGGCGCGATAAATTGCAACGCCGCAAGCCTAGCGCGCGATTATATCGAGGCTCATGTTGGTCGGGATTTTTCTCTGGACGCACTGGAGCTCGCAACCGGTTGTAACCGCTGGCAGTTATGTCGCGATTTCCGCAAGTTCTTTGGAACCAGCCCGCATCGTTACTTGATTGCACGGCGGCTTGACCTCGGGCGCCGCCTGATGTTTGCGGGTCGTACTGCAGCGCAGGCCGCTCAAGCGTGTGGATTTGCGGACCAGAGTCATTTTGGGCGCACTTTTAAGAAGACCTTCGGACTAACGCCGAATCGCTGGTTGCATGTCGTGACTCAAAATCATTAGAGACCGACAGTCAGTCTTCGGCACACTAAGATTGGGACAATGGCTTGGCTCGCGCCGGGCCGAACGACTCCACTTGGATGTGGAGGCTGGAAGGCACGCCAGGGACGGTCAGACTGCAAACGTAGCTAATTCCTGAATCGTTCCCACACTGTGGACACGCTCACCGGAAGTTCCACGCTGACGCCAGGCTGCGAATAAGGTGTCGGCGCGTGGAAATCCGAACCCACTGAAGCCGCTAACTCGAAACGCTGAGCGAGATGCAGCGCTGTATGGAACTCATCCGGGTTGCCGCGGCCGCTCACCACTTCTATGGCATCGCCGCCTGCCTGCTTGAAAGCTGTGAGGGTCTTCACCAGCCAAGCGCGAGTCATGCCGTAACGGAAGGGGTGAGCCAACACCGCTTGGCCGCCGGCTCCATGGATCCAATTTACCGCTTCTTCCAGGCTCGCCCAGGTGGCGCTCACGTTGGCGGGTTTACCGCGACCCAGATACTTC
>DASYCJ010000078.1:0-27801 GCA_036500225.1 Gammaproteobacteria bacterium | reverse complement strand
GGTGTATTCAAAGTGGCGCTCCCTGCGGGATTCGAACCCGCGTTTAAGCCTTGAGAGGGCTCCGTCCTAGGCCTCTAGACGAAGGGAGCGTCGGGCCGAAAGGGAGTGGTATTATACGGACGCGCCGGATTAGCTCAAGTTTGCCGCCAAAACATCGAAAATGCCGCCGTCCGAGCCAACAGGAAGACAGCTTATCCACCCCGTCATCGTCCCCCGCGCCGACCACAACATTTCGCGGGCCCACATCTCTGAGAATGCGCTGAAAGTGCTGTACCGGCTCAAGAATGCCGGCTACGAGGCCTATCTCGTGGGCGGCGGAGTCCGGGACCTGCTCCTGGGCCGCGAACCCAAGGATTTCGACGTCGCCACCAACGCCAGCCCCGAGCAGGTGGAGCGGGAGTTCCGCAATTGCCGGCTCATCGGCCGGCGCTTCCGCCTGGCCCACGTGCGCTTCGGCGACGAGATCATCGAGGTGGCCACCTTCCGGGCCAGCAGCGTGGCCGACACCGACCCGGACGAGGAATCAGACCTCAGCCATGACGGCGGCACCGGCCGCATCCTACGCGACAACATCTATGGGACGGTGGAGGAGGACGCGGAACGCCGCGACTTCAGCGTCAACGCCCTCTATTACGACATCCGCGACTTCTCGGTGCGGGACTACGTGGACGGCCTGCCGGACCTGCGCGAGGGCGTGCTGCGCCTGATCGGCGACCCGGACGTGCGCTACCGCGAAGACCCGGTGCGCATGCTGCGAGCCGTGCGCTTCGCGGTGAAGCTCGGTTTCAAGCTGCACCCCAAGACCGAGGCACCCATCGGCCGCCTGGGCGGCCTGTTGAACGACGTGCCGCCGGCGCGCATGTTCGAGGAGATCCTCAAGCTCTTCATGTACGGCTTCGGCGAGCAGGCCTTCGAGGCCCTGCGCCACTATGGCCTGTTCGGCCAGCTGTTCCCGCGCACCGAGGCGGCCCTGGCTGTCGAGGAGCAGGGTTTCCCCATCACCTTCATCGGCAAGGCCTTGGCCAGCACCGACAGCCGCGTGCAGGATGACCTGCCGGTGACGCCGGCTTTCCTGTTCGCTGCACTGCTCTGGGAGCCGGTGCGCCAGCTCGCACGGAGCATGGAAGAGGAAGGTATGCATACCAGCGAGGCCTTGCGCCGCGCGTCCTTCGAAGTGGTGGAAGACCAGGTGAAGCGCGTGGCGCTGCCACGGCGCTTCTCCACGCCCATGATCGAGATCTTCCAGTTGCAGCCGCGCTTCACCCAGCGCCAGGGCAAGCGCCCGCAACGCCTGCTCACCCATCCGCGCTTCCGCGCCGCCTATGACTTCCTGGTGCTGCGTGCCCAGGCGGGCGAGGCGGAACAGGAGTTGGCGGACTGGTGGACAGCTTTGCAGGAGGGCGATCCCATCGCGCCGCCGCCCGCCACGCCCGGTAGCGGTACCGGACGGCGCCGGCGTCGTCGTCGCGGTGGGCGTGGACGCGGCCGTGGTGCGGGCGGCGAGGGCACGGGGCAGGAGTCCGCCTGAGTGACTGCCGCCTACGTGGGCCTTGGTTCCAACCTCGAGGATCCGGTGGCCCAAGTGCGGCGCGCGCTGGATGAACTGGCCGCAGTCCCTTCGACCGAAGTCATCGCCCGCTCTCATCTATATAAGACACCGCCCCTGGGTCCCGCGGACCAGCCGGACTACATCAACGCGGTAGCGGCTCTCGACACCACGCTCTCTCCCCTGGACTTGCTCGCCGCGCTGCGCGATCTCGAATCGCGGCACGGCCGGCGCCGCGATGGCACCCGTTGGGGCCCTCGCAGTCTCGACCTGGATCTGCTTCTCTATGGCGACGCGGTGCTCGACACACCCGAGCTCATGCTGCCGCATCCCGGCCTGCCGGAGCGCGCCTTCGTCCTGTATCCTTTATATGACGTCGCACCGCAGCTTGCGGTGCCGGGGAAGGGGACGGTGACTGAACTACGCGCGCGTCTCGGCACGCCGAAGATCGCGCGTCTGGAGCCGTAAGACGCATGACCGACTCCCAGTCGCGGTATCTGGTGGTGGAAGGCCCCATCGGCGTGGGCAAGACCAGCCTCGCCGTGAAGCTCGCCGGTACCCTAGGCGGTGAGCTCATGTTGGAGCGTGCCGAGGAGAATCCTTTCCTGGAGCGCTTCTATCGCGACCCGAAAGGTGCGGCGCTCCCGACCCAGCTCTCCTTCCTGTTCCAACGCGCCCGTCAGCTGCAACAGCTGCGCCAGGGCGATATCTTCCAGCCCACCCGCATCGCCGACTTCCTGCTCGATAAAGATCCCTTGTTCGCGCGCCTCAACCTGGATGACGAAGAGCTGAAGCTCTATGAACAGGTCTACCAGCACCTCACTCTGGATGCGCCGCGCCCTGACCTCGTGATCTATCTGCAGGCGCCGGTGGATGTGCTGTCACGGCGGGTGCAGCGCCGCGGCATCGGTTACGAGAAGTTCATCCAGTACGAATACCTGGAACGCATCGCCAACGCCTATGCGCAGTTCTTCTACCACTACAGCGCGTCACCGCTTTTGATCGTGAATGCCGCAGACATCAACCCCGTGGAAAGCGAAGCGGACTATGCGGCGCTGGTGCGGGAAATAAGCCGCGTGCGCAGCGGTCGCCACTTCTTCAACCCTTCCCCCATGAAGTGAGCCCGGTGTTCTGGACATTTTCTTAATACTCCCGCATGCTTTTTAGATGTATACCCAAGCCAAGAGCAGCAACGAATCCAAGCCCGTGACCCTGCGGGACCTGGCGCGCATGAAGGCCGAGAAGGTGAAGATCGCCTGTCTCACGGCCTATGACGCGAGCTTCGCCGCCCTGGTAGACGAAGCCGGCATCGACGTGGTGCTGGTGGGGGATTCCCTCGGCAACGTCATCCAAGGTCACGCCACCACCGTGCCGGTGACCGTGGATGACATCGTGTACCACACCCGGAACGTGGCTCGTGGCCTGAAGCGCGCGTTCCTCATCGCTGACATGCCGTTCCTGAGTTACGCCACGCCGGACATGGCCCTCGCCAACGCCGCGCGCCTCATGCAACAGGGCGGCGCCAAGATGGTGAAGCTGGAAGGCAACGGCAGCCAGGCGGACATCGTGCGTTATCTCAACGACAACGGCGTGCCGGTCTGTGCTCATCTCGGCTTGCGGCCGCAGATGGTGCACAAGCTGGGTGGCTTCACCGTGCAGGGCCGCCAGGAGAAGGCGGCGAAGCAGATGCTGGAAGACGCGCAGCTGCTGGAGAAGGCCGGCGCGGACCTGATCCTGCTGGAACTCGTGCCCAAGGATCTTGCGGCGAGGATCGCCGCCAAGGTGAAGGTGCCGGTGATCGGCATCGGTGCCGGCGTCAAGGTGGACGGCCAGATCCTGGTGCTCTATGACATGCTGGACATCACGCCGGGCCGAAAACCCAAGTTCGCCAGGAACTTCATGGAAGGGGCGAAGAGCATCGCCGATGGCATCGCCGCCTACGTGAAGGCAGTGAAGAACAAGAGCTATCCCGCCGCTGAACACAGTTTCGACTGATGCTCACTGAACACTCAGTAGCTGAACTGCGCAAGCGCATCCAGCGCTGGCGCGCCATCAACGAGAGAGTGGTGCTGGTGCCCACCATGGGCAACCTGCATGCCGGTCACATCGCCCTGGTGAAGCACGCGCGTCAGCTCGCGGACCGGGTGGTGGTGAGCATCTTCGTCAATCCGCTGCAGTTCGGCCCCAAGGAAGACTTCGGCGCCTATCCACGCACCCCGGATGCGGACCGCTTGCAGCTCGCCGTGGCGGGCACCGATCTCCTGTTCACGCCGGAAGTGGACGAGATGTACCCGGGCGGTGTGGACCAGGTGTCGCGGGTGGAAGTGCCCGCCTTCGACGGCATCCTGGATGGCGCCTCGCGCCCCGGGCATTTCACCGGTGTCGCCACCGTGGTCACCAAGCTCTTCAACATGGTGCAGCCGGACGTGGCCATCTTCGGCGAGAAGGATTACCAGCAGTTGCTGGTGATCCGCCGCATGACCGCCGATCTCTGCCTGCCGGTGCAGGTGATCGGTCATCCGACCCTGCGTGAGCCGGATGGCCTCGCCATGAGTTCCCGTAACCAATACCTCACCAAGGCCGAGCGTGCCCAGGCGCCGCTGTTGCGTCGTGTGTTGACCGAGACCGGTGCCTTATTGCGGGACGGCAGCCGGGATATCCATGGTCTGCAGTCCCAGGCGATGCGTCGCCTCACCGAAGGCGGCTTCAAGCCGGACTACGTGGAGATCCGCCATGCGGATACGCTCGCCGCAGCGGAGGCGGGCGATACCAGCTTGGTGATCCTCGCCGCCGCCTGGCTGGGTAAGGCGCGCTTGATAGACAACCTGCCCCTGGATCTCAGCGTCCCCCAGGACCGGACCGTCGTCTTGAGCCGGACCGAGAGCGTCGGTTAAAATATCCCCACTGGTCCATCTCTTCTTCCGGATATATACCCATGCAAGTGACCCTGCTCAAGGCGAAGCTCCATCGTGCCCGCGTCAGCCATGCGGAACTGGACTATGAAGGCTCCTGCGCCATCGACAGCCAGTTGCTGGAAGCCGCGGGCATGCATGACTACGAGCAGATCCAGATCTACAACGTCACCAACGGCGAGCGCTTCACCACCTACGCCATGCGCGCCGAGGCCGGCACCGGCATCATCTCCATCAACGGCGCTGCCGCCCATCGTGCCAAGCCGGGCGACATCATCATCATCTGCGCCTACTGCGAGATGACCGCCGCCGAGGCCTTGAACCACAAGCCGCGGCTCATCTACCTGAACGAGCACAACAAGGTCGCCAGGACCTCCAACGCGATACCTGTTCAGGCAGCCTAGGCGCCCTTTATCCCTATTGCCTGCCGTGGAAATAAAGCCCACGGCGGGTTAACTTAGGGCATGTCATCGATCAGCCATTCTTCTGCCTGGAAAGCTCTGGCCGCCCACCGCCAGGCCTTCGACGTGGCTGAGCTGAAGCAGATCGCTGCTTCCGACGCCAAACGGGCAGAATCCTTCTCCCTCTCCCTGCCGGGCCTGCATGCGGATTACTCCCGGCATCTCGCCACGCGCGAGACCCTGAGCCTGCTGCTGAGACTCGCCGAGGCCGCCGGGCTCGCCGAGAAGCGCAAGCAGCTCTTCCAAGGCGGCCTGGTGAACAACACCGAAGGCCGGGCTGCCCTGCACACCCTGTTGCGCGCAGCAGCGTCGGACGTGCCCTCCAATCTCCAGGCCCAGGCCGCCGAAGTGCGCCAGGTCTTCGCCAAGCTCGAAGCCTTCACGGTCATGGCCCATGAGTCCGGTCGCTTCACCGACGTGGTGAGTATCGGCATCGGCGGTTCCTATCTCGGCCCCGAGATGGTGGTGGAGGCTTTGACGCCCCTCACGGGCCCGACGCTACGCACCCATTTCGTCTCCAACGTGGATCCTATGCACGTGGCCCGGGTGTTGGGTCCGCTGGATCCCGCCAAGACCCTGGTGATCGTCATCTCCAAGACCTTCACCACTCAGGAGACTCTCGCCAACGCCCAGGCCGCGCGTGCCTGGTTGGTGAGCACCCTAGGTGAGAAAGCAGTACCCGAACATTTCGCTGCCGTCTCCGCCGCACCGGATAAGGCCAAAGCTTTCGGCATCCCGCCCGAACGGGTATTCGCGTTCTGGGACTGGGTCGGCGGGCGTTATTCCCTGTGGTCGGCAGTAGGGCTGCCTATCGCGCTCGCTCATGGGTTCAAGACTTTCGAGTCGCTCCTGGCCGGTGCGGCGCGCATGGACAAGCACTTCTGCGACGCGCCGTCGGAGCAAAACCTACCGGTGCTGCTGGCGCTCTTAGGTATCTGGTATGCGAACTTCTGGCAGGCCCAGACCCGTGCTGTGATCCCCTATCGCCAGGACCTGCAACTCTTGGTCCCGTTCCTGCAGCAGCTGGAGATGGAGAGCGATGGCAAACGGGTGCGCCGCGATGGCACGCCTGTGGATTACGCCACCATGCCGGTGGTGTGGGGTGATACCGGTACCAACGGCCAGCACGCGTTCTTCCAGCTCCTACATCAGGGCACCGAACTCGTGCCGGTGGATTTCATCGCCGTACTGGAGGAGGGCAGCAATAACTGGCGCCAGCAGGCCATGCTGCTCGCCAACTGCTACGCCCAGGCCGAGGCCCTGTTCCAGGGTCGCAGTCAGGCTCAGGCCCAGAAGCAATCCAATACGGAACTCGCGCCCCACAAGACCTTCCCCGGCGGCCGCCCCAGCACCCTGCTGACCCTATCCCGTCTCGATGCCGAGACTCTAGGCATGCTCATCGCGCTATATGAGCACCGCACCTTCGTGCAGGCATGCGTGTGGGATATCAACCCCTTTGATCAGATGGGCGTGGAACTCGGCAAGCAGTTGGCAGAAGGTGTGCTGCATGCTCTTGAGAGCGGCGACTTGAGCGCCATCACCGATCCTGCCACCCGCGCTGCCGTGAAACGCTCGCGTTATGACTGAGCTCGCGCCGCCGGCCCAATTCAAACAAAGCGGTTATACGGTGCTGCGCCAGGTGGTGTCGGCCCAGAGCGCCCAGCTCATGACCAGCTACGCGCTCCTGCAACAGCAGTGGCCTAACTACTATCAGCCGGAAGACGTGTTCCGCGCCGCTCACGGCCGTTATGCCGATGCCATGAGCGAGACCCTGCTCCTGGAAGTGAAGCCGGTGCTGGAGCGGGCCACGTCTTTAAGCCTATTGCCCTGTTATTCCTACCTGCGTATCTATGGTCCCGGCGCGGTCTTGCCCAAGCACCTGGATCGGCCCTCCTGCGAGATCAGTGCCTCCCTCGCGCTCGGCTTCCAGGCGCCATCGCTCTGGCCCCTGTACGTGCACGCCGATGGCCAGGACAAGCCCATCGGCCTCGCCCCCGGCGACATGCTGGTGTACCGCGGCGCCGACGTGCCCCATTGGCGCGAACCTTTCGTAGGCGAATGGTGTGCGCAGGTGTTCCTGCACTATGTCGATGCCAAGGGCAGCTATACCGACTTCAAGTTCGATGGTCGTGAGCGCATCGGACCCTTCGACAAGGCCACCATGCAACGCAAGTTCCAGCGGGAAGCGAGTTATGGCCGGGAAGACGCCATGGTCTCGCCGCCACCCGATGGTCCATGCCCCTGCGGTAGTGGTAAGGTCTTCAAAGATTGTCACGGCCTGCGGGCCTGATCCGGAGGACTCGATGCTATTGGAAGGTTCCTGCCACTGCGGTGCAGTGCGCTTCAACGTCGAATCCACCACGCCTTATCCCTACATGCGTTGCTACTGCTCCATCTGCCGCAAGACGGCCGGCGGTGGCGGCTATTCAATCAACATCATGGGCTACGCCAAGAGCCTCGAGGTTCAGGGCGAGGAACACGTGCAGACCTATCAGGCCCTGGTGCCGGATGGACAAGAGGAAGGCAAGCTGAAGCCCAGCGATGCGCGTCGCCATTTCTGCAAGCAGTGCGGCTCGGCTCTGTATCTCTTCGATCCGACCTGGGCGGAGTGGGTGTATCCCTTCGCCTCGGCCATCGACACGCCGCTGCCCAAGCCGCCGGAGACCGCCAACATCATGTTGGAGTTTGCATCCCCCTGGGTCTCGGTGCCCCGTGGCCCGCGGGACACTCACTTCCCCGGCTATCCGGATGAAGCCATCCTGGATTGGCACACCCGGCACGATCTCAACACTCTATAGGGCCTGCTGTGCTCGACGGGGCGTCGTCCATTTCAGCTTCGTGACGGTCATACCATTGCAATAGTCGACATCGATACTCCAGGGCTGTGCCTGTCACAAACCCAGGGGAGAATCGCGTGTCCGCTACTACCAACCTGTTCTTGAACGAGACCGATCCCAAGCATTTCGCCGCCGGCCAGAAGATATTCGGCGAAGGCGATGCGGGTGACTACATGTACGGCGTCATCGAAGGACAGGTGGAGATCCACAAGGGCGGCCAGGTAGTGGATACCATCGGTCCCGGCGGCATATTCGGCGAGATGGCGCTCATAGATCACACCGGGCGCAGTGCCACGGCGGTGGCCAAGACCGACTGTAAGGCTGCGCAGATAAGCGAGAAGCGATTCTACTTCCTGGTGCAGCAGACGCCAAACTTCGCCTTGCATCTGCTGCGCGTTCTCTCGGAGCGGATCCGCCAGAAGAACCTGGCTTAACTCGAGACGTGCTGGGCCAGTGCCCAGGCTACATGCTCCCGCACCAGCTCCGAGGGATGTGATTCCCGGCTGCGTAGCGCCGTCACCACTTCCTCTGAACTAGGCGCATTGCCGAGACCGATGGCGAGGTTGCGCAGCCAGCCTTCATAGCCGGTACGGCGGATGGCGCTGCCTTCGGTGCGCTTCAGGAACTCCTCTTCGCTCCAGCCGAAGAGCGCCGTGAGTTTGGCGTCGTCCAGGCCGTGCCGCGGTTTGAAATCACTCTCGTGGGTGGCCTGCGCGAACTTGTTCCAGGGACAGAACAACTGGCAGTCGTCGCAGCCGAACACCCGGTTGCCCATAGGTTTTCGGAACTCTTCGGGGATCGACCCCTTGTGTTCGATGGTGAGATAGGCGATGCAGCGCCGCGCATCCAATTGATAGGGTGCCACGATGGCGGCGGTGGGGCAGACGTCCATGCAGTTTCGGCAGGTTCCGCAGTGGTCTGTGGCTGCTTCGTCCATGGGCAGCGGTAGGTCCGTGAAGAGTTCTCCCAGGAAGAACCAGGACCCCGCGTCCTTGTTGATGAGCGCAGTGTGCTTGCCGATCCATCCCAGGCTTGCGTCTCGCGCCAGGGCCTTCTCCAGCACCGGCGCGCTGTCGGTGAAAGCTCTATAACCGAATGGGCCGATCTCTGCCTGGATGCGATCCGCCAGCTTCTGCAGCCGGGCGCGCATGAGCTTGTGATAGTCCCGCCCGAGAGCGTAGCGCGCCACATAAGCCCGTTCCGGCCGGGCCAATAGTCCCTCGGCATCCGCCGCATCCGCAGGCCAATAGTCCATGCGCGCCGAGATCACCCGTAAGGTCCCCGGCACCAGTTCTTCAGGTCGGCTGCGCCGCGTGCCATGCTGCTGCATGTAGCCCATCTCGCCATGGCGCCCCGCTTCCAGCCAGTCCAGCAGACGCCGCTCGTCCTCCGGCAGTTCCACGCCGGCGATGCCGAGCTGCTGGAAACCCAGTTCCCGGCCCCATTCCTTGATCTGGGCCGCGAGGGCGGTGAAGTCGAGTGTGCCGGACATGTCTATATAATGCATGCATGTCAGCCTTGCCTGAAAACCTTTTCACCGTCGCCCAGGTGCGTGAGCTGGAACGCCGTGCCATGGAAGACGCGCGCATCCCGGCCAGCACCCTCATGCAGCGGGCCGGCGAATCCGCCTGGCTGCAACTCAAGGCCCAGTGGCCCGGTGCCGCGCATCTCCTGGTGCTCTGCGGCGCTGGCAGCAATGCCGGCGATGGTTACGTGCTCGCGACCCGCGCGCTCCGGGAGAAGCAGCGGGTCACGGTGCTGACCCTCGGGGATCGCACCCACCTGCCCCAAGCCGCTTCCGACATGCGCGGTACCTTCCTCAAAGCCGGCGGTATCGAACGCGGATTCGAAGGCCGTCTGCCGGCAGCAGACGTGATCGTGGATGCCTTGCTCGGCATCGGGCTGGATCGATCCCTGCACGGCGAATGGCTGAAACTGGTCAAGGAAGTGAATGCCGGCGGCATGCCGGTGCTGTCGCTCGATATGCCCACAGGCCTGAACGCCGATACCGGTGCCGAGATGGGCCTCGCCATCCGCGCTGACCTCACGGCCACCTTCATCGCCCTCAAGGCCGGACTCTTCACTGGTGCGGGTCCTGAATGTTCCGGTCTGCTGCGCTTCGACAACCTGCACGTGCCTCCCAACGTCTATGGCAGCCTCACGCCGCGAGCCCGTCGCCTGCGCAGTGCTGCCATGCGCGAGACCGCGCTGCCGCGCCGCCGTCGCGACTCCCACAAGGGTGACTTCGGTCGCGTGCTGGTGGTGGGCGGCGATCACGGTATGGGCGGGGCGGTGCGTCTCAGCGCTGAAGCGGCTTTGCGCAGCGGCGCCGGTCTCGTCACCGTCGCGACCCAAGGCGCGCATGTCGCCGGTCTGCTGGCGGGTGTGCCGGAAGCCCTGGTGCACGGCATCGAGACGGCGGACGATCTCAAACCTCTATTGGCACAAGCCAGCGTGGTGGCAGTAGGCCCCGGTCTTGGGAAGAGCCACTGGGGCCGCATGCTCCTGAAGGCCGTGCTGGAATCCGATCTACCGCTGGTGGTGGATGCAGATGCGTTGAATATCCTAGCCGAGGCGCCCCACAAGCATGGACGCTGGATACTCACGCCGCATCCCGGTGAGGCAGGGCGATTGTTGGGAACAGACACAGCGACAGTACAGCGCGATCGTTATTCCTGTGTCGAGCGCATCGCCGAACGTTTCGATGCGGTGACAATTTTGAAAGGCGCCGGCAGCCTGATCGCGGCCCACGGCGAGGTGACAGCGGTCTGCACTGCCGGCAATCCCGGCATGGCCGCACCCGGCATCGGCGATGTGCTCACGGGCGTGATCGCGGCCTTGGTGGGGCAGGGTCTATCGCTACCCGAAGCCGCGCGCCAGGGGGTGTATGTGCATGCCGCTGCAGGTGACCTGGCAGCACGCCAGGGTGAGCGGGGCCTCATGGCCCGCGACCTCATGGATCCGCTGCGGAATCTGGTGAACGTGTGATGCGACTCGACCTCGCAGATGCCGACGCCACTGAGGCTGCAGGTGCTGCGCTCGGTAAAGCTCTGCCATCCGGTGAATGCGTGGTCTATCTGCACGGTGACTTGGGCGCCGGCAAGACCACCCTGGTGCGCGGCTTGTTGCGGGCGCTGGGCCATCCCGGCCGGGTACCGAGTCCCACCTATACGCTCGTGGAACCCTATGAGCTGGGGCACCTCAGCCTCAAGCACTTAGATCTTTACCGCATCGCCGACCCGGAGGAGCTGGCCTATCTCGGCATTCGGGACATGGCGGGCACGGTGCTCATCGAGTGGCCTGAGCGGGGCGCTCATTTTCTGCCGGGGCCGGATCTGGAGTGCCGCTTGGCCGTGGAGGGCCCTGGCCGGGCACTGGAAGCAGAGGGGAAGACCCCCAAAGGCCGGGAGATCCTGGCTGCCTGGGAAGGCGCTACTCATAAGGCTGCACTCTAAGACATATCTCTATCCCCTTAAATACAATAAGAAAATATTTGAAAAGCCCGGCGGATGGTGTATAACTTATAGTCAGTTCCGGGTGTTTTGAGGGCGTTCCTGTGCGGGCGATGGGTTTCCTCCTGGCGTTGCTGCCGGTCTTCGCTGTGGCGTCCTCCGCCACGGTCACGGTCAACGCCGTGCAACTCACCGGCGATGCCACCCACACTGAACTCCTGCTCACCCTCTCGGGCAATGCCGAGCACACGCTCTTCACCTTGAGTCAGCCGAACCGCATCGTGCTGGACGTGGACGGCGCCGAACTCAAGACTCAATTGCCCGCCGGCCGTGGCCTGGTCAGCAGCGTGCGCAGCGCGATGCATGACGACAAGCTGCGTCTGGTCCTGGATCTTTCCAACCGCGCCATGCCCCAGAGTTTCCTGCGTCAGACTGCCGCCGGTCCGCAGTTGGTGGTGGACATGCTGGCATCCGGGGCGGCCCCTCAGGCGCCTGCAGTCACGGCAGTGGCTCCGACACCTGCTTCAGCACCGGCGGTGGCGCCGACCTTCGCGGCACCTATCCACGGCCGCGACATCGTGGTGGCTATCGACGCCGGCCACGGCGGCAAGGACCCGGGCGCCCATGGCCCCAAGGGTGCCTATGAGAAGAACGTGACCCTCGCCATCGCCAAGAAGCTCGCGGCCCTGGTGGACCAGCAGCCTGGCATGAAAGCGGTGCTGACCCGCGACAGCGATGTATACGTGGAGTTGAAAGAACGCTTCGAGAAGGCCCGGGATGCGGACGCGGATCTCTTCGTCTCCATCCACTGCGATGCCTCCCGTGACAAGGGCGCTGATGGCGCCACGGTGTACGTGCTCTCGGAGCATGGCGCCACCACCGAACATGCCAAGTTCCTGGAGCGCCAGGAGAACGACTCGGACCTGGTGGGTGGCGTGAAGCTCGCCAACCTCCCGCCCCAGGTGAAATCCGTGGTGGTGGACATGTCCCAGTCCGCGGTCATGGGCATGAGTTTCGACGTGGGCGGCAGTGTCGCCAAGCAGCTGGCAGCCATCGGCGCCATGCACCGTAACAGCGTGCAGCAGGCGGGCTTCCTGGTGCTGAAGGCGCCGGACGTGCCGTCCATGCTCATCGAGACCAACTACATCACCAATCCCCGTACCTCCAAGCTGCTCATGTCCGGTGACTACCAGCAGCAGCTGGCCTCCGCCATCTTCACCGGCGTGAACAACTACTTCAGCCATTACCCGCCGCCGGGCACCGAGCTCGCGGTCCGGAAACAGCAGCGCGATGGCCGTACGTCCAGCGTCCTCGCCTCCGGCGTCGGCATCAATCCCGATAAGTAGCCCCTTAGGGCCCCCTTGACGCATACGGTAAGCTAGGCCTTTCACTAGGTCTGCTGGCTGCCCATGCCCATCCGCGAACTACCGCTCCAGCTCGTGAACCAGATCGCCGCCGGCGAAGTGGTGGAGCGGCCTGCGTCCGTCATCAAGGAGCTGCTGGAGAATGCCCTGGATGCGGGCGCCCGCCGCGTCGAACTGGAAGTGGAGGGTGGCGGCACGCGGCTCATGCGGGTACGGGACGACGGCGGTGGCATCCCCAAGCTGGAACTGAGTCTGGCGGTGACACGTCACGCCACCAGCAAGATCCAGAGCTTAGAGGACCTGGAGCGGGTGAGCACCTTGGGCTTCCGCGGCGAAGCATTGCCCAGCATCGGCGCCGTGGCGCGCCTCGCCATCACTTCCCGGACCCGGGACAGCGAACACGCCTGGAAACTGGAAGGGGACGGCCACGGCCGCTACGCGGACCTCGCACCCACTGCCCATGCCCCCGGTACCAGCGTCGAAGTGCGGGATCTGTTCTTCAACACCCCGGCGCGCCGCAAGTTCCTGAAGAGCGAGGCCACCGAGTTCGGCCATCTGGAGACGGCAGTGCGGCGTCTGGCCCTGGCACGCCATGAGCTCGATCTCACCCTGCGTCACAACGGCCGGCCGGTATTGGCCCTGCAGTCAGCCGGCGATCGCGCCGGCATCGAACGCCGTCTCAAGGAGTTGGTGGGCCCCGAGTTCATCGAACACGCATTCCATATAGAACAGCAAGCCGGCGGCATGCGCCTCAGTGGCTGGTTGGCCCGCCCGACCTTCTCCCGCAGCCAGGCGGACCTGCAATATTTCTATGTCAACGGTCGAGCCGTGCGGGACAAGCTCCTGGTGCATGCGGCGCGCCTCGGTTTCAATGACGTGATGTTCCACGGCCGGCACCCGGCTTACGTGCTGTATCTGGAACTGGATCCGGCACGGGTGGATGTGAACGCCCATCCGGCCAAGCAGGAAGTGCGCTTCCGTGACAGCCGCTTGGTGCATGACTTCGTGTTCCGCACTGTGCAGGAAGCCATGGGGGCCACCAATCCCCAAGGCACCGCGGCACCGCAATACGGTGCCGGTACCTACGTGTCACCGTCCGCGCCGGGTTATCGTCCCGCCGGCTTAGGTCCAAGTCAGATCTCCATGGCTGCCGAGACGCTTGCGGCTTATTCATATCTGCACGGCACACCCGATGCAGCAGCCGCATCTGCACTCGCACCGGTGTCGCCGGTCTCCGGCGTACCACCCTTGGGCTTCGCCATGGCACAGCTGCATGGCATCTATATCCTCGCGGCTTCGCCCGAGGGTCTGATCCTGGTGGACATGCACGCGGCCCACGAACGCATCACCTACGAGCGCATGAAAGTCGCTCTTGAGCAGGGCGGTGTGGTGAGTCAACCGCTACTGGTCCCGGTAAGCGTGGCCGTGAGCAAACGCGAAGCGGACCTGGCGGAGCGGGCCGCTGCCGAACTTGCCACCAGTGGTTTCGTGGTGGATAGACGCGGCCCCGAGAGCCTCTCCATCCGCGAAGTGCCGGCCCTCCTGGCGCGGGAAGATGTGACCGGGCTGCTCCGGGACCTCCTGGCTGATCTCGCGGAGCACGGCGAGAGTCGCCGCGTCCCTGAATCCATGGAGCGGGTGCTGGCGGAGTCTGCCTGCCACACTTCTCTACGTGCCCATCGTGAACTGACTCTCGCGGAGATGAACGCGCTGTTGAGGGACATGGAGCGGACGCCCCGTGCCGACCAATGCAACCATGGCCGTCCCACCTGGACGCGCCTTACGCACGCCGAGTTGGATCGTCTCTTCTTGCGCGGCCGATGACTTTGAGCAAGCAGCCTCTGGCGATATGCATCATGGGCCCCACTGCCTCCGGCAAGACCGACCTGGCGGTGGAATTCGTCAAACGTCTCGGCTGCGGGATCGTGAGCGTGGATTCCGCCATGATCTACCGGGGCATGGACATCGGCACTGCCAAGCCGGGACCCGAAGTCCTCTCCATCGCGCCGCACCGTCTCATCGATATCCTGGATCCCGCCGAGAAATATTCCGCTGCCCGCTTCCGTGAGGACGCGCTTGCCGCGATGGCCGAGATCAGCGCCTCCGGGCAGGTGCCGCTCCTGACCGGCGGCACCATGCTGTACTTCGATGTGCTGCAACACGGTATCGCCGCGCTGCCGGATGCGGATCCGACGATCCGTGCGGCACTGGACCAGCGTGCTGCGGAGGAGGGGTGGCCCACGTTGCATGCCGAACTCGCGCGACTCGATCCTGAGGCTGCCGCACGCATCCAGCCAAATGATCGGCAACGCATCCAACGGGCATTGGAAGTTTGTTACATAGCGAAACGTCCCCTCTCGGAACTCCAGAGGGCCGGCGCTGTCCAAACCGGTGAGTATCGTTATTGCAAGCTCGCGCTGGCACCCACCGAGCGCCAGGGACTGCATCAGGCGATAGAGCGGCGGTTCCACGGCATGATGGAGCAGGGTTTTCTGGAAGAAGTGCAGCGTCTGTACGCGCGCGGCGATCTTGATCTCTCCATGCCCTCGATGCGCGCTGTTGGATATCGCCAACTGTGGGAATACCTGCAAGGCGGCGTCAGTCTTGAGGAAGCAGTGAGGCGTGGCATCGTCGCCACACGCCGCTACGCCAAACGTCAGTTGACTTGGTTGCGAGCGGAACGCGATGTGCAGTGGTACGAGAGTGGTGCGCGAGGACTCGCTGGCGCAGCGTGCGCATATGCAACGTCACAACTCGTCGCTTCGTCACGGTAAATTTCGAGTGCTGTGCTACAATCGGTTTCATTATGTATAGAACCATGGGCCTACCCGATCGGCCTGCAAATACAACAAGGAGAAGCACCATGGCAAAGGGTCAATCGCTTCAGGAACCGTTCCTGAACGCACTGCGGCGCGACAAGGTGCCCGTGTCGATCTACCTGGTGAACGGCATCAAGCTGCAAGGCCAGATCGAATCCTTCGACCAGTTCGTCATCCTGCTCAAGAACAGTGTCAGCCAGATGGTGTACAAGCACGCCATCTCCACCGTGGTGCCGGGTCGGCATGTGCACGTGGGTCCGGCTCCGGGCCAGGAAGGCGAAGCACCGGCCGAGGGCGGCGAGCATCAGCATTGAATCAGCCTTGATGGGTGGCGCCGTTGTTTGAGCGCCCCAAGAGCGGTGAGCGTGCCGTCCTTGTCCATCTAGACCTCGGTTCCGATCACGGTGACGTGCTGCTGGCGGAGTTCGCTGAGCTCGCGCGTGCTGCTGGCGCCGAGGTGCTAGACACAGTCACCGGCAGCCGCCGCATTGCGGAACCTCGTTTCTTCATCGGCCTCGGCAAGGCTGATGAGGTGCTTGGGCGCGTCAAGGCGCTCAAGGCCGATCTCGTCTTAGTCAACCACAGTCTCAGCCCCAGCCAGGAACGCAACCTCGAGAAGCACCTCAGTTGCCGGGTACTGGACCGCACCGGGCTCATCCTCGACATCTTCGCCCAGCGCGCCCGCACCTTCGAGGGCAAGCTGCAAGTGGAACTCGCCCAACACAAGCACCTGGCCACACGCCTGGTGCGCGGCTGGACCCACCTGGAACGGCAACGCGGCGGCAGCATCGGTCTGCGCGGTCCCGGCGAGAGCCAACTCGAGATAGACCGCCGCCTCATCGGCAAGCGCATCCACACTCTGGAGAAGCGCCTGGAGAAGGTCGGCGATCAGCGCGAGCAAGGCCGCCGCACACGCCAGCGCCACGACGTGCCCACGGTGTCGGTGGTGGGTTACACCAACGCAGGTAAATCAACCCTCTTCAACGCGCTCACCGGATCCGGTGTGCTGGTCGCCAACCAGTTGTTCGCTACCCTCGACCCGACGGTGCGCCGCCTGGAACTGGGTGACGCCACCCACGCAGTGCTGGCGGACACGGTGGGTTTCATCCGCGAACTGCCCCACGATCTGGTGGCGTCTTTCCGTTCCACCTTGCAGGAGACAGAAGAGGCGACGCTGCTGCTGCACGTGGTCGATTCAGGCGACCCGGAGCGGGACGAGTACATCGAGACCGTGAACGGCGTCTTGGCCGAGATCGGCGCGGACAAGGTTCCGCAGATCGAAGTGTTCAACAAGATCGATCTCACCGGCCAGCTCCCAGCAGTGGACCGGGGTCCGGATGGCTACGCACGCCGCATCTGGGTCTCCGCCGTCACCGGTGCCGGCCTCGATCTCCTCAAGCAGGAGATCGCCGCACGCCTCAAGAGCGATAACGTGCATGGCTGGATACGCCTGCCGCCGTCCCATGCCCGGGCCCGGGCCGCGTTCTTCGACCTTGGCGCGGTGAAAGGCGAGAAAGCGGACGAGGAGGGTGGATACCTCTTGGAAGTCGAACTGCCGCGCCGTGAATACCAGCGCCTATGCCGCCGGGAAGGCCTGGAACCGGACACCCTGGCGGTTTGAGCCTGTCATACGGGCCAGCGCCCTGGCCCATAACCTGTATAATCTGACCACGGGCAGTCCCTAAAAGGACGCCCGTTTTTTGTGCCTGTTGAAGGGTCAGGAGTGACGGACATGCTGGTGCCATTCTTAAGCGCAGTGGGCCTGATGTTGGTGCTGGAGGGCTTGATGCCCTTCGCGGCGCCGCAGGGCTTCCGCCGTACCCTGGCTGCCGTGATGCAGGCGGATGACCGCATCCTGCGTCTGGTCGGTTTACTTAGCATGGCTGTAGGTGTCGCTGTCCTCTACCTGGCGCGGAGCTGAACATGGGTAAGAACGTCATCGTCATCGGTGCCCAGTGGGGCGATGAGGGCAAGGGCAAGGTCGTCGACTGGCTGACGGATCGCGCTGCCGCGGTAGTCCGCTTCCAGGGCGGCCACAATGCCGGCCATACCCTGGTCATCGGTGGCGAGAAGACTGTGCTGAAGCTCATCCCCTCCGGCGTCCTGCGGGAGGACGTGCAGTGCCTCATCGGCAACGGCGTGGTGGTCTCGCCTACGGCCTTGTTCGAGGAGATCGGCATGCTGGAGAGCAAAGGCGTGCCGGCCCGCCGGCGCCTCAAGATCTCACCTGCCTGCCCGCTGATCCTCCCGTCCCACGTGGCTCTGGATAAGGCCCGTGAGCATGCCAAGGGTGCCGGCAAGATCGGCACCACCGGCCGCGGCATCGGCCCGGCCTATGAAGACAAGATCGCCCGGCGCGCAGTGCGGATCGCGGATCTCTTCCACCGCGAGCGTTTCGCCGCCAAGTTGGGCGAAGTGCTGGATTATCACAACTTCGTGCTCAAGAACTATTTCCGCACCGAGCCCGTGTCCTTCCAGCAGACCCTGGAACAGTGCCTGGAGCTGGTGCCGCAGTTGGAGCCCATGGTGGCGGACATCACCGCCATCCTCTACGCCTTGAACGAGCGCGGCGAGAACATGCTCTTCGAGGGCGCCCAAGGCGCGCTCCTGGATGTGGACCACGGCACCTATCCCTACGTCACCTCGTCCAACACCACCGCTGGCGGTGCCGCCACCGGCACGGGCTTAGGCCCGCGCTACTTCGATCAGGTGCTGGGCATCGTGAAGGCTTATACCACCCGCGTGGGTGAGGGCCCCATGCCGACTGAGCTCTTCGACGCCATGGGTGAGCATCTGGCACGCCGCGGCCATGAGTTCGGTTCCGTCACGGGCCGGCCGCGCCGCTGCGGCTGGTTCGACGTGGTGGCCTTGCGCCGTTCCATCATCAACAACAGCGTCAGCAGCGTCTGCATCACCAAGCTAGACGTGCTCGACGGCCTGGACACCATCCGCATCTGCGTGGCCTACAAGACCCCGGCAGGTGAGGTGACCATCGCTCCCACCGGCGCCGAGAGCTTCGCCGAATCGGAGCCGGTGTACGTGGACGTGCCCGGCTGGAACACCTCTACCGTCGGCATCACCAAGTACGAAGAGTTGCCGGAGAACGCGCGGGCCTACCTCAAGAAGCTCGAGGAGCTGATGGGGGTGCCACTGGATCTGATCTCCACCGGTCCCGACCGTACCCAGACCATCGTCCTCAAGCATCCCTTCGACTGAACCGGATCATCCTCTAAAAAGAAAGGCGCGCCATCTTACGATGACGCGCCTTTTTTCAGACTGCCATGGCTAGTTCCGGAAGTCCCACTGCACTTTCAAGATGACCTCATTGCCGCTCTCGATCACCGGTTTACCCAAGCCGTCGGTCTCTGTCACCACGCCGCGGTTGAACACCAGGTAGATGTTGCTGGCATCTTCCACGATCCAGCGCAGCTGCGTATTGCTGCTGACACCCGGGATGCCATTGTTGTACTGCATCTGGGTGGTGATGTAGAAGGTCGGCGTGAAGGCGAAGGTACCGGTCAGGGTGCTGAGGCGCGTCACGCCATTGCCCTGGGGCGAGTAGTAGAACAGCCATTCCTGCTGGGCCTGCAGCACCAGTCGGCCCGAGGGTGTGTTCCAGTTCACCTGCACCAGTGGATGATGCGCGGTGCCGGCGTAGTAGGTGCCCTGGGAGTCGATGACTTCCCACCATAAGGACTCCGACTGCGGCGAGTTGAACACGATGCGGCGGCGGTTATAGGTATAGGGCCCCGCCGGGACCAGCACCGGACCTGAGGCGTTGTTCACCAGGGGGAACGCCTGGGTCGGTGCGTCGTAGTCCTGGTATACGTCGAACTCCCAATACCAGCCGCTCTGGGTCAGCATCTCCGGCGCCAGGAACCATTCAGAAGTCTGCTTGCCGCCGTCCTGGGCACCGACACCGTCGTATTCGTAGTAGTGCCCGTAGAACCAGAAGCGATGCACCCAGTTGAACCAGCTGTCCGCTGGCGGACGCGGCTGGTAACCGAGTTCGGTGATGCTATAGCGGGTGCCGGGGCGGGGCAGGAAGCCCAGAGCCGGATCCAGGGCGTCGCCCCACTGGCTGAACTGCTGATGCGCGTACCAGAGGTCGTTGGGGTATTCCAGGTCCAGGCCGTAGCCGTTGGGGTTGCCGGTGGGCAGGTCGGTGGAGGGTTTGCCGACGGGCGGTCTGTCGTCGGAGTGAGCTGCCCAGCCGGAGATGTTCAGGTTCTTGTCACCCAGGAAGTCGGAAGTCTTCCAGGTGGCGTCGGCACCCGTGAAGGTGTTGTTGTCGGTGCCATCGGGATTGCCGTGGGTCACGATAGCGCCCACCTGCAATTGCGGATCCACGTTATAGGTGCCGCGGCCCACGAATAGGTTGGTGGCATCGGTCTGGGCGGCAGTGCTACCCGCCATCTGGGTATCCAGGATCGCCATGGAACCGTTGTCGGACTGGCCGATGAACTTCGCGCCTTCATCCAGCGGCACTTCCAGGCCGTTCACCAGGCCGATGTTGCGTGAGTTGAAGGGGATGAAGTTGGTGCCCTGGTTATAGCCGAAGGTGAAGAGGTTGGAGCCCTGCAGGAAGAACTGGCGCTTCTCCGGGAAGAACAGCGGGAAGCGGCCGGTGTTGATCTGCTGCTGGTCCGCTTCCGCTTCCGCGAAGTCGGTGTGGTAGGTGAAGAGCCCCGCCAGGGCCGGATTGAAGTTGTACTTAAGGTCGAACCCGGCATTGCTGGTGTTGCTGGTGGTGGTGGTGTTGCCGGTATTGCTGGTCTGGGACTTCATGAGCCCATAGGGCTGGAAGTCCAGTCCGTTGCCCTGCTCCATGCCCTGCACGCCTGTGAGGGTGCCCTCGCGCTGCAACTGGAACACCGAAGAGTCCAGGGTGGTGCCGGCCCAGTCCAGGGTCAGTAGGTCGCGGGGCACATTGCGGGAGAAGTTGAAGCCCCAACGGGTGATGCCGTTGGTGAACTGCAGGCTGCGGGTGTCGATGGCGATCTCAGCGACCCAGCCGTGATCGTTCTGGGTGACCACTGCCGACCAGATGCCGTCCCAGTTGTAGTCCACGCCGTTGTTGCTGTTGATGGCGGGAGTGGGGGATTGCAGGCCATCGGCCATGGCGCCTGAAGCGTTCACCTGGAACACGTAGGCGAAACGTTTCGTGCCGAAAGTATCCAGCATGAACAGCACGTTGTCGTCGGAGCCCTGGTTGCCGTCCCGCACCAGGGTGTGGGACGCGATCTTGGAGGGGTCCGGGTCGTCGCAGATGAGGCCGATATAGAGGGTATGGGTGCCGCGCAGCACCAGCACCTTGGTGTGATAGGGCGTCGGTTCCCCCGGATGTGGGCTCTGCTGGGTGATGTCCTGGATCACGCCCGCCTGTTGCCAGGCGGCCTCGTCCAGACGGCCGTCCACCTGGATGGCGCCTTCGTCCACCCGGCCGGCTTCGACTCGGGGAGCTTCGTCCTGTGCGAACGCCGACAGGCTGAAAGCCGCCAGCAAGACCACCAGGACTCCGTATGCCGCTTTACCCCGGCGGCGGGGAGTTCTGTTATGCATATCCCTTGGATGTCACAAACCCCTAAAAGGTTTTACATTTTGATACAAATGGAAACAATATTCTTTGGGGAACCAGGCCTGATCCCGGTGGTCATAGCGAGGCTGTGGTCTCAGGCGCGGCGATACCGTCGCCGAGGCTCGGCGGCGCTCTCGCCGGGATGGCAGATCACTCTTTAGGGGAACAGGGATCGGATCGAGCAGACTGGCGACGTGAGCCGCCAGTCTTGCGATGCAGGGATATATTCAGCAGGGGATCGAGGCGGGGAAGGCTGGGGCTGAGATCAGCGACCTCACGAACTCGCTCGGCCCCGGGAAGTCGTCGAAACCGGTGCGATGCGTGCCCGGGTCCTGGTCCGGCAACTGCGGTTCGCCCGGACGGGGCGGCCAGGGGATGTAAGCGTTCCCGTAGCAGCCGAGCTTGCGCATCCGCACCGCCAGGCGCCCGTTACCCATCATCTCGCCGATATAGCGTCCATCCGGGGCGAAGATCTCGGCGCCCCGCAGCCTGCCGATGTGGCGGCCGTTGTAGGACCACAGGTCATCGCCTTCCCAGTAGCCGAAGTAACGGCCACTCAGGGTCCAACTCTGCTGTATCAAGGTCCGGTCTGCGTAGTGCATGTGACACTCCATCGTCCTTATGTCGAGACGATAGACATCCCCTAGTCGTGTGTCGCTCCGGTAAACCCCTTAAACATAAAACGGAAAACCCCGGCTCCTTCCCTCATGCTCCCGCGCCCCCTGTGGGGAAAGGGGGTCCAGAGCGGTCGGGGCCCGGCGGCAGCCTAGCGAGGCGCCCGGTATCCGCCCTGCACGCCGTCCGGCGAGAGCACGATCTGCCACAGCTGGTTCTTGCGGGCGCGGAAGGAGGCAGCACAGGAGTCGAGGTAGTAGAGCCACATGCGGTGGAAGCGCTCATCGAAGCGGCTGGAGAGGCTACGCCAGCTCTGCTCGAAGTTGTCGCGCCAGGCCAGGAGCGTGGTGTCGTAGTCGACGCTGAAGTTATGCCAGTCCTCCATCACGAACAGCCCTTCGATGGCTTCACCTATCTGGCGGATCGAAGGCAGCATGCCGTTGGGGAATATATACCGGTCTATCCAGGGGTCCGTGTCGTGCACGGTCTCGTTCCCGCCGATGCAATGCAGCAGGGAGAGGCCGTCGGGCTTGAGGCAGTTCCGCACCGTCTGCATGTAGCTGCGGTAGTTCTTGTAGCCCACGTGCTCGAACATGCCGATGGAGAACACCCGATCGAAGGGTTCGGCCAGTTCCCGGTAGTCCATGAGGCGGATCTCCACCGGCAGGCCGGCGCAGAGCTGCTGCGCATAGCGCTGCTGCTCTTCCGAGATGGTGATGCCGACACCGTGCGCACCGTAGCGCTCCGCCGCGAACTTGAGGGCTTCGCCCCAACCGCAGCCGATGTCCAGGACCCGCATGCCGGGCTTGAGTTCCAGCTTGCGGCAGACCAGGTCGAGTTTCGCTTCCTGGGCTTCATCCAGGGTCTCGGCATCCTTCCAATAGCCGCAGCTGTAGACCAGGCGCTTGCCCAGCATGGCCTGGAAGATGTGGGTGTCGAGGTCGTAGTGCCGGCGGCCCACTTCGAAGGCCCGCTGCAGTTTCTGCAGGTTGAAGAGCCGGGCCCTGAGGGCCGCGAGCCTGAGGTCCCAGGTGGCGTAGCGCTCCAGGTCCGCCCGGAGCAGCATGTAGATGAGTGTGTCCAGCTCGCGGCAGTCCCACCAGCCGTCCATATAGGACTCGCCCAGGCCGAGAGAGCCATGGGCCAGTACCCGCTGATAGAAACGCGGATCGTGCACCTGGATGTCCCAGGGGCGTGGACCGTCTATCTGTACGTCGGTGTTGCTGAGCAGCTCTTCCAGCTCGCGGCGATAAGCGGGCTCGCCGTGGCCGTGGTGGAAGCCGGAATGGTGATGGTGGTGGAGTTGGGTATTCATAAGTTGGTTGGCAGGTAGTGGTCCAGTAGTAGTGCGGCGAACAACAGCGCGAGATACCAGATGGAGTAGCGGAACGTGCGCATAGGCAAGTCGCCGTCCTCGTCCATGAGGAGCCGCCAGGCATACCAAAGAAATACCGCATCTAGTGCCAGTGCGGCCATGACGTAGGTCACACCGCTCATATGTACTGCATATGGCAAGACGCTCACGGCCGCCAGCAGCAGGGTGTACACCAGGATGTAGGCTTTGGTGCAGGCGACGCCGTGGGTCACCGGTAGCATGGGTACGTCCGCCTTGGCATAGTCCTCGCGCCGGGCGATGGCCAGGGACCAGAAGTGCGGCGGCGTCCATACCAGGATGAGCAGGAACAGCACCAGGGCGCCGGGCGCCACGTGACCGGTGACGGCCACCCAGCCCAGGAGCGGCGGCGCCGCACCCGCGGCACCGCCGATGACGATGTTCTGTGGCGTGGCGCGCTTCAGGAAGAGCGTATACACCACGGCGTAGCCGATGAGGGAGCAGAAGGTGAGCGCCGCCGTGAGCGGATTCACCAGCTCCGTCAGGATCAGCATGGACAGGGTCGTCAGTACCAGCGCGTAGCCGAGAGCCTGGGACTCGTTGAGCCTGCCGGTGGGCAGGGGCCGGTGCCGGGTCCGGTACATGACCGCATCGATGCGCCGGTCCAGCAGATGATTGATGGCCGCGGCGCCGGAAGCGGCGAGTCCGATGCCCAGAGTCGCAGCCACCAACTTCGATAACACCGGCCAGCCCGGCACCGCCAGGAACATGCCCACCACCGCCGTGAACAGGATAAGCGCCACCACCTTGGGCTTGCCGAGCTCGAGATAATCCCGCCAGCCTGCCGGCTGGGCGCTGGACCCGATGCTCTCAGCCGTGGCGCGCATCAGAACGTATAGACCAGGCGCAACCGGTCTTCCGCGAACGTGTTGCGGCCGCCGAAGCCGTTGCGCAGGTCGATGTCGTCACCTAGCGAGAACCCGCGCTTGTCGCCGCTGAACTTATAGATGGCGCCGAGATCCAGGCCGTTGCTGGATTGGTCCGGCACCAGCTGGCCATTCAACAGGCTGTCACCGGAGAAGTGCATGGGACCCGAGTAATCGTAGAACGATCCATTGGTGCCGTAGTCAGCCACGTAGTGCACCAGCTTCCCGTGCAGCGAGAGCTGCTTGCTCAAGTGCAGGTCCCCCTGGATGCCTAAGGCATGTCCAGGCCCCAGGTTCTCCAAGCCGTCGTTCAGGGTGTCGTCATAGAGCACGCCGCTGAAGTCCGTATAGGGATGCAGGAGGCCGCCGTTGCGGAACGTCCCCTGCTCGTCGGGAGACCATTCGCCCACCAGGGCCACGTCGCCCTCGCTGAAATTGAGGCCGGCCTGCAATCCATAGAGCGTCGCGTCCACGGAGCCCGCGAACGCATCCCCCGAATCGCTCTCGTGGGTGTATTGGGCCGTCACGAAGGGCCGCGGGCCGTCATCCCGGAGTTGGAAGCCGCCTTCCAGGTATTCCAACTGTGCGTAGTCGTGGAACTCGTAGTACCAGGCCCGCGCCATCACGTCGCCCGCATCCAGCCCTTGCTGGTACTGGGCACCCAGGGTGAAGAAGCCGGAGGTGGTGGCCGGGATCGCCGGGTCCGCGGCGTTCAGGCCGGGACCGTAGCGGTTGGTGTCGGTGAACTCATCGCTGAAGCGGCTCTCGTAACGCGTCATCCTGGCGAAGTAGACCTTGAGGTCCGGATCACTGGCCTTGGAGTCCCCCTGGAACGGCAGCTGCACAGCAGTATCGAAGGGTGAGGGCGGATTGCCATCCGGCGTGCGGTCGTCGAAGTTGTCCGGGGGCGTGGCCTTCGAATCCAACAGGTGCAGGGAACCGGATAGGCCGTAGAAGGAACGGGTGGTGAGGGTGAACATGTCCGCGTTGGCGAAGGGTGTGCTCATCATCTGCCGGCCGAACTTGAACTGGGTCATGCTGCTCTGGAACTGCAGGAAGGATTCCGCCAACTGGTTGGTGGGCAATACCTCGGTATTGGGTACTGCGTAGTCGATGATGCGCTGCTGGGTGAAGACCGAGAGGCCCGCGCTGAATCCCGCTAGGCTGCCGCTGCGCACCAGCAGGTCGCCGCCGAGGAATGTGGCCTGGTCGTCGTGACCGCTGTCCTGGGGTTGGTTGGGATAGGGCGCGTTCTCGAAATCCCAGTGCCGGTAGTCATAGAGCCGCGCCCGGCCGGACACGCTGCCATCCAGGAGTTGCGACCAGGCGCTGTCATCGCCGTCGTCCGCGTGGGCCGTGCTCTGGAGGCCCACGGCGCCGGTCACCAACAGGGACAGGGCGACGGTCTTGAAGATCATCAGAGCTTTCATACGTACTATCTCTCCTATCGGTTCGCGGCCAGCAGCCGTTCCACACCCGCTACCGCACGTCGCTCCGCGTGCTGCAGCCAGGCCAGGAACAGCACCGCCATGGTGCTGAGATGGATCAAGCCCACCGGCACCCACATGACCACGCCCGCCAGCTGCTGGTCCTGTAAGGGCGTGAATCCCCAGGGCAGGGCTTGGGTGAGATCGGTCACGTATAGGGGGCGGGAGGCGAAGGTCAGGATGGCGCCCAGCATGCCCATCTGCACGCTGAAGGCCGCCACGAACAGGAGGCAAAGGCCGTAGTCGGTATGGCGCCGGCCGTAGGGTTCGATGACCACGGACCAGAACATCAGTGAGGTGGCGAAGAAACAGAAGTGTTCGAAGGTGTGCACCACCTCGCTGTCGGCGGCCCAGGCATAGGGCGCTGGCAGATGCCAGAACCACAGGGCCGCGCTAGCCAGCGCCCATACCGCCAGGGGATGCATCAGCACTCCGATGCCACGTTGCAGACCGCGACCGCGGCTCCAGATGCCACCGATGGCGTGCCGCGCCGGCGCCGGTAGGCCGCACATCCAGGCCATCACCGGCCGGCTATAGACCAACAGTGGCGGCGCCACCAGCATCAGTAACAGATGCTGGGCCATATGCGCGGAGAAGAGTTTGTCGTCCAGGGAGCTCAGGGGCGAGAGCAGCGCTGCCACCAGCACCGCGATGCCAGCGAAGAACGCCGCGATCCGCCAGGCACCGAACACATGCCGGCGCCTTTGTGCTGAGAGTCGCGCCAGTCCCCGCAGGTAGCCATAGCAGGCGAGCGCGAGGCTCACCATCACCCAAGGCTGCAGGTCCCAGGAGAGGTCCGGCGTCATGGGCACATGGGGAAGAAGAACAGGTTGAAGGAAGCGAAGATCAACGCCAGCAGGAACAGCAGGCTGTTGACGATGCCGAGCATGGCCATGAACCGGGTGCGCCCTTCGCCCGCATCCAGCAGATGACGTCCGCCGCCGGCCTTCTCTTCACGTACGCGCCGCCAACTGCCGACGGCGACGCCGAGGGCCACCAGCGCCACGACGATGCCGAGCGCGTCGATGAGTCCCAATGCCCAAGAAAGATGTTGTCCTACCTCCGGGCCCAGGGGTTCCTGGTCCGGATAGCAGAGGTGGCCCGAGAAAGCCGTGGCGATGAGCAGTTGCAGGTTCCAGGCCACCGGCGCGGCGAAGATCCCGAACCACAGCCAAAAGAGGCTGGTCCGTTCCCGGTGCGGTGCCGGGTGCGGAGTATTGGATGCGGCGGCGATGGGCTCGGCCATCAGGCTAGCCTCGGGGAGATGTAGAAGGTGAAGAACACGAACAGCCACACGATGGTGACGAAATGCCAATAGATGACCGCGATGGATACCGCCGAGTGGCGCCGGGAGTCGAACATCCCGAGCAGCGTCCACAGCAGCACCACCGCCAGCATGACCACGCCCACCGCCACGTGGGCCATGTGGAAACCGGTGATCACGAAGTACAGGGAGCTGTAGGCGTCGTAATTCAGGGCGAAGGGCTTGTGGAACCACTCCCAGAACTGGATGCCCAGGAACAGGAGCGCCAGCAGGATGCTGATGATGAGCCCCGCCGCCAGCCGCCCGTTCTGGCCCTTGCGGATGCCGTGCTCACCCCAGGCCATCACCACGCTCCCGACCAGGAGGATGACCGTGCCGGGGATGGCGAGCGTCAGGTCCGGCGGACCGCCGGTGGGCCAGGGGTTGGTGGTGTGGGCCGCCACGTAGAAATAGCTGAACAGCAGGTAAGCGAACAACGAGGCCTCGGTGGCCACGATGGTGAGCATCCCCCACCAGCCTGAGGCATGGTGGGACTTGCTGCCGACCGGCAGGGGCTTCTCGGGGAGTACAGCGCTGTTCATGGCCTCACCTCTCGACCTGGCTCAAGGAACGCTGCGGCCACAACCAGACGATGCTGGCCACGAGTGACACTGCGACGCCGATGCCGAACAGGATCCACAGCTTCAGCAGCAGGCCGGTGCAGAGTGCGGTCAGCGCCAGGGACAAGAGCAGCGGCATGGAACTGTCTCCCGGCATCTTCAGGATCACGTCCGGCTCTGCATCCAGAGTGGTGGTGCCGAGGGTCTCGCGACCGTGGTTCAGCAGGAAGCCACGTCTATTGGTGGAACTGCGATCCTGGCCCTCGCCGAGTTCTTCTTCCCAGAGGGGATGGCGGCGGGCCACGATGGGGATGAGCGCGAAGTTATAAGGAGGCGGCGGCGAAGACACGCTCCACTCCAGCGTGCCACCGTCCCAGGGATTGGCGCCAGCTGGTCTGCCGCGCAGTCGGCTCATGACCATGTTGATGAGGAAGAGCAGCACGCCCACCGCGAATATGTAGGCACCGTGGGTGATGATCAGGTTCGTGGTGCCCCAGCCCGCATCCACCGGATAGGTGTAGATGCGCCGCGGCATGCCCTGCAGGCCGACGATGTGCATGGGGAAGAAGCCGATGTTGAAACCGACGAACATGACCCAGAAGCTCCAC
>DASYCJ010000077.1:0-20383 GCA_036500225.1 Gammaproteobacteria bacterium | reverse complement strand
CCCGTGGTGAAGTCGAAGCTGTCACCGCCCGTCTTGCCCTTCAGGTTGCCCACGTTGCTGAACGTGAGGTTCAGCGTCAGGCCCGCGTACTCGACGTTGCCGGAGTTGCCGCCGTCGATGGTGAACTCATCACCCGTACCATCCGCGATCAGCGTGAAGCCGTTACCCGAACCGATCAGGTCCTGGATACTGGTGATGCTGCCGGCACCCGGCAAGGCCGCGCCCAGGGTGACCGACGTCACCGCTGAACCGGTGTAGTCCACCGTATTGGTGCCGCCGCCGCCGTTGATGTTGCCGCTCAAGGTGCTGCTGGCGGTCGAGAAGGCGAAAGTATCGTCGCCATTGGCACCCGTCAGGTTCTGGATGCCGCTGAAGGCATGCACCAGGCTCGCTGGCGTACCCGAAGCTGTACCGACGCTGCCGGCGTCCGAGTTCGTGATGTCAAAGTAATAGCTAGTCGAGCCCGTGCCGACGATGGTGTCGCCGAGGGTGGCGAAGCCACCGCCCGACAAGGTGCCGGATACCGTGCCACCCGCCAGGGTGAAGGTGTCGTCACCCGTGCCGCCAGTGATGTTGGCGATGCCGCTGTAGCTGAAGGTCCCATTGACCTTGCCACTGTCCGCGCCCGTCAGGTTCCAGCTGTTGGTCGTGTTCGCACCCGTCAGGGTGTCACCCGCGTTGCCGCTGCCGATCAGGGTAGTGATGTTGCTGAAGCCGCCGCCGATGTCGGAACCCGTGCCCGAGGAGTTGCTGGTCAGTACGACGCTGATGGGACCCGTGGCGTAGGCCAGGGTATCAGTGCCGCTGACACCATCGATGCTGCCCGCCAGGGAGCCGCCGTTGAACAGGAACTCATCATTACCGGTACCGCCGGTCAGGTTGCCTACGCCGGAAAAGGTGGTGGTGCCCGGGAGGCCGGTGGCACTGATGGTGCCGCTATTGGAGCCGGTGATGGTGAAGGTGTCGCCATTATCGTTGCCGACGATGGTGTCATTGACTGCTGAACCACCGCTGATGGCGAGGCTGCCGGCGCTGAGGGCCGTGTTGCCGAGCGTGAGGGTGGAAGTAGTGCCGCCCTGGCCGAAGTTGATGGCCACGGCGCCCGAGGCGCTGATGCCGGCCAGGATGAGGCTGTTGGCGTCATCGATGGTGGCGCTGGAGGCGCTGACGATGGTGAGCGTATTGAAATCGTTGATCGTGTCGTTGAGGGTGATGCTGTTGGCTCCAGCGGTGAGGCTGGTGAGGCCACCGACGCTGACACCACCGGTGTTCTGCGTGATGTTGCCGCCGGCGATCACAGTCAAAGCACCCGTGGTGCTGATGGTGCCGAGCTTGATGGCGTTGGTATCGGTCAGTTGGATGGCACCGCTGCCGGAGTTGACAGACACGGCGCCGGTGACGAAGTCATTGCCCGCGTTCGCCAGGGTGACGGCACCATTGCCGGCGCTGGTGTCGAAGCTGGAAGCGCCGTTGACGCTGATGGACGTGCCGCCCGCCTGGGTGATGGCAGCGTTCGCTGCCGTAGTGCTGTTCTCGACGACCGTCAGGGTGCCTGCACCGCTGATGGTCACGTTGCCGAGCAGCAGCGCGATGTCGTTATCGAGAGACACGTTCCCCGTGCCCGATGCCAGGCTCACCGCACCCGTGAAGGCGTTGGTGGTGTTGGCGAGGGTGATCGCGCCGTTGCCGGCGCTGGTGTCGAAGCTCGACGTGCCGCCCACGCTGATTGACGCGCCGCCCGCCTGGGTGATCGCTGCGTTCGCGGCCGTGGCGTTGTTCTCAACCACCACCAGGTTGCCCGTGGTGCTGATGTTGTCCAGCACCAGAGCCTTGTTATTGTCGATGCTCACGTTACCTGAGCCGGCGCTCAGGCTCACCGCGCCGGTGAAAGCGTTGGCGGTGTTGGTGAGCGTGATAGTGCCGTTGCCCGCCGAACTATCGAAGCTCGAGGTGCCGCCGACGGTCAGGGCACCGGACTGAGTGATGCTGGAGGTCGGCACTGTGGTACCGGCCTGGAGCACAGTCAGGCTGCCGCCCACGTTGCTAGTACCCAAGTTCGTGGCGATGTTGTTGTTGATGAACGCGTTACCGGTACCAGTATTGAGACTGATGGCACCGGTGAAGTTGCTGTTATTGGCCAGCAATACAGAGCCGTTACCAGCGGAGGTGTCGAAGCTCGAGGTGCCGCCCACGGTCAAGGCGAGGGAGCTGGCGTTCGAGTTTGCCGCAGTGAGTCCGGTCTCGACGACGTTGAGGTTGCCGCCCACGCTACCTGAGAGCGTGAGACTGATCTTGTCGTCCAGGCTTGCGTTGCCGGTGCCGGTCGTCAAGGTCACGCCGCTGGAACTGAAGCTATTGCCTGCATTGGTTAAGATGATGTCGCCATTACCCGCCGAGCTATTGAAGAGCGAAGCGCCGCCGACGATCAGGGCGCCGGACTGGGTAATGGCCGAAGTACCGGCGGTGGTGCCGGTCTGGAGCACGTTCAGGATGCCGCCCACGTTGCTGGCGCCCAGGTTCGTGGCGACCTTATTGTCCATGGACACGCTGCCCGTGCCCGTGATGAAACTGACGGCGCCAGTGAAGGAATCGGCGACGTTGACCAACGTGATATCGCCATTCCCCGCCGAGGTATCGACGCTCGTCGTTCCGCCTACGGCGATCACACTGGTTGAGAAGACCATGGCATTAGCCCCGGTCTCAACCAGCGCGAGATTGCCGCCCACGTTGCTGGCACCCAAGGTCATATTGACGCTGTCGTCCAGACTCGCGTTGCCGGTGCCGGTGGACAACACCACGCTATTCGTGAAGGTGTTACTGGTGTTGGTGAGCGTGACGTTACCGTTGCCCGCGGAAGTATTGAAGCTCACGTTGCCGCCGACATTCAGGATGCCGGACTGGGTGATGCTGGAAGTCAGCACTGTCGTGCCAGTCTCGGTCACGATCAAACCACTGGCCCCCACGCTGCTCGCGCCCAGGTTGAGTGCGATGCTGTTATCGAGGTTGACGCCGCCGGTCCCGGTGCTGAGGCTCACCGCGCCCGTTAAGGCATTACTGCCATTGTTGAGGGAGATGCCGCCATTGCCGGCGGACGTGTTGAAGCTGGATGCTCCGGTCACGGTCAGGGCGCCCGTCTGCGTGATAGTCGAGGTCGGCGCCGTCGTACCGGTCTCGACCACCGTCAGGCTGCCGCCGATGTTGCTGGCAGCCAGGCTCAAGGCGATGCTGTTATCCAGGTTCACGTTGCCGGTGCCGGTGGTGAAACCCACGGCGCCGGTGAAGGCGTTGTTGGTGTTGGTGAGCGAGATCGCACCGTTACCGGCGCTAGAGTCGAAGCTGGAGGTGCCGCTCACGGTCAAGGCACCGGACTGAGTGATGCTGGAGGTCGGCACTGTGGTGCCGGTCTCGACCACCGTCAGGCTGCCGACGCTGCTGGCGCCCAGGTTCAGGGCGATGCTGTCATCCAGGCTCGCGCTATTGGTGCCGGACGCAAGAGACACTGCTCCCGTGAAGGCGTTACCGACATTGGTCAGCGTGATGCTGCCGTTGTTGGTAGCGCTGTTGAAACTGGACGTGCTGTTCACCGCGATGATCGCGGCCTGAGTGATGCTGCCACCCGATGAGGCCGTAAGGGTGCTGGCGCCGCCGAGGGTCATGCCCGGCAACTGGATGCTGCCGGTGCCCGTGGTCTGGAACAACACATTGACGCCGCTGGCGGGCGTGAGCGTATCGGCCGGATTGGTGGTGATAATGGCACCTGTGCCGCCGGTGACGAGGCTTATGCTGCCGCCGGTGGTACCCGTGAAGGGTACGGCCGCGCTGCCGGAGAAGTTGATGCCGCCGGTGTTGGTGCCGTTGGAGGCCAGACCGATGGTGATACCACCGGTGGTATTGATGGCATTCAGGCCAATGGTGCTGAGGTTGAGATTGCAGCCCGAGCCACCCACACAGATGGTGTCGCCGAGGGTCGCGGTATTGAAGCTCACCAAGCCACTACCAGCGCTCATGTTGTTGTTGAGCGTGATGTTGTCACCGATGAAGGTGATCGGGCCGTTATGGGTGGTGGTGTTGACGATGCCCGAGACGTTGAGCGCCGTGCCGCCGTTGTCGAAGGTGAAACCGCTATCCGCGTTCACGCCGGAGATCTTGGTGACCGTGTTGACGTTGCTGAGGTTCGCGCTGCTCAGACCCACTGAGAAGACGTTCAGGACGCCGGCGGTGATGGTGCCGGTGCCGGTCTCGGTGATCCCACCCACTTCATCCACAAAGCCGTTGGCGCTGGTGCCGAGCACCACGGTACCGCTGCCGGTACCTGCGCTGCCCGCGAGTGCTTTAAGAGTCGCGTTGTTGATGTTGACCGCATTGGTATTGGAATAGACGTTGATGGTCCCGCCGACACCGTTGGTACCGCCGGTGGTGCCGCCACCGTTGGCCGTGACCGAGTTGGTTACGATCATGTTGCCCAGCGATGCCAGGGTGACCGTGCCGCCCGCGCCACCCGTGCCGGCACCGGAGGCGGTGCCGCCATTCGCGGTGATGGTCGGCGTGGTGGTGAGTGAGGCACCGTTACCATTAATATTGACGGCACCGCCCAGGCCGGCCGTGCCTGTCGTGGAGCCACCGCCGTTCGCTACCAGGGTCCAGCCGCTCAGGCTGAGGCTGCCGGTGGCATCGGTGATGTTGATGGCGCCGGCTGCGCCGCCGGTGACACCTGCTACGGCCGCTGCCGTCCCACTAGTGGTAAGCGCGCCCGTCAGAACGAGGCTGCCTGCCGTATCGGTAACGCTGATAGCGCCGCCCGCCCCCGCCACGCCGCCGGAGGCGGAAGCCGTACCACCAGTAGTCGTGGGCGCAGTGAAGCTAAGAGTGCCGCCGGCCGCATTCGCCGTGTAGCTGAAATTGCCGCCGATGCCTGCCGTGCCGGTGGTCGCGGTGCCGCCGGTGATGGTGAAGGCCGGGACGGTCCAGGTTCCGCTGGTGGCATCGTTGGTGAAGTTCAGGGTGCCGCCGTTGCTGCCGTTACCTGCGCCGTTGCCGTTGATGCCGTTCAAGGTGAGGGTGCCGAAGGCCAGTCCGGTGCTACCGGTATTGGTGATGTTGATGGTGCCGGCGTTTCCGCCAGAAGCCGGTGCCGTGGTGCCGGCCGCGCCGCCAATGACGGTGATGCCGGGCAGGGTCCCGGAAGCCCCGGTGACACTGACCGTGCCGCCCTTGCCACCTGTCTGCGTAGTACCGCCACTGCCGCCGATAGCCGAGATGCCTGTGCCACCCACACCTGCGACGGAGACGATCGCGACCGTGCCGCCGACACCGCCGCCCGGGGCGCCGGTGGCCCGGCCGTTGCCGCCGTTGGCATTGATGTTGGTCGGAGTGATGTTGCCGCTGGTAAGTGTGGTCAGGTCGATAGTGCCGCCAGCGCCGCCAGCGTTGTTACCGGCAGTCGGAGCACCGCCGTTGGCCGTGAACGTGGTCCCGGTGATGTTGCCACCGCTAGCAGTGAGCACCACGGTCGCGCCTGCGCCGCCGGCGCCGCCGCTGCTGGCACCGCCCGTCGCGGTGATAGTGGTGACGCCGATGGCGCCTGCCGAGGTGGCGATACCCACGTTACCACCAACCGCGCCGGCTGCTCCGGTGCTGGCGCCGCCCGTGGTGGTGATGGTGGTGAGAGCCACACTGGTGGGCGGTGTCGCCGAGGGAGTGAATGTATTTCCCGAGAAGCTTCCACCGATGGTGACCGTGCCTCCCGAGGTGGCGGTAGCGCCGGCAACACCTGTAGCAGTGATGACACCAGTGCCAGTCACAGCACCCTTGTCGGTCTCGATATCCACAGACCCACCACGGGTAGTTATGGTGTTGCTGATCGCGACATCGCTACCCGCTGCGATGGCACCGTTGAGACCTGATGGCACATAGGTCGCACCTGGACCAGAGGTGCTGTAGTCAGCCCATAGGTTCACATTCAGAGGGGTAGTGGTCACATTGGTGGTGATCGCAGCACCGATGTTGATGCCGCCCGTCGCTTCGAGATCCAGGGTCCCGGCCCCCGCCGCGGTGACGGTGCTCGATACGGTGATATTGCCGTTCTGTCCGTTGCTGCCCGCCGTATAGACGATGACCGTAGCGCCACCTGTAAGAGCGGCGTTCAAGGTAGTACGTGAAAGGACCGAGGGGGTACCGGTTGCTTGGAAGCAGGTCTCGCTACCGCCGAGGCAGCCCGGGGCCGTAGTAGTACCAATATTATTGCTGGCCGCATTCTGGATAGTGATGTCTGTCGGATCTAACAGCCAGATACCGCTCTGGCCCCCCTGCATCGTCACACTACCGTATGCCTGAAGTTCGCCATGACTGGAGGTCTCGGTGAAGCCACCGTTACCACCTTGTGCGCCGCCATCGATGCTGATGCTGCCGTAGAAGCCGGTGTAGTCATTGGACCACAGCACCACCTTGCCGCCATCTCCAGCCACCGTTGCATCGGCATCGATGGACGAGTTATTGGAGAGGACTGCTTCGGAGGCGGTCTGTACACCATTGCCGCCATGGGTATCGCCGCCGATCAGGACAGTGCCGCCGCCGAAGGCGCCGGAAGCATCGATGCTGCTGGCATCCAGCAAGCCGACCCGATGACCGAGTATCTCGACATCGCCGCCGAGGCCGTTTGCCGCGGAAGCGTCGATGCTGCCGTGGCTCAGCAACATGGAGTAATAGTCCGATTGCAGGGTGACGCTACCGCCGTTGCCTTGCTCGGCCGACACATCGATGCTGCCGGTGTTGATCGCATTGCCGCCCTGACCGGTCAGGGTCACGCTGCCGGTGTGGTCCACCAGCCCGACCACCGATGTACCGGTGGACTCGCTGTTGCCCGTTGCGCCGACACCCCGGTTGAGGCCGGAGGCGCCGTTGCCGCTACCTGCCAGATACACGTTGCTGCCGTTCTGCACCACGCCGGTGGCTTCGATGACGCCACTGTTGTTGACGGCCTCGGCGAACACGCCCTGGGCCACGTTGGCGGTCATCACTACGGTGCCGCCATCCGCTTCCACGGTGCCGGCATTGGTGACGGCGGAACCGTTGGAACCATCCAACATCTTGTGCAGGACAGGCTGGGTGACCTCGAAGGACATGAGGCCGTCGCCGTCGAAGTCGACGGTGACCGCATGACCCGCCACCAGGTCCACCTGGCCCAAGGTCGCGGAGATCACGCCGTCGTTATAGACGCTGCCGCCGATGAGGTTGATGGAGCCGCCGTTGGCGGCGACCAGCGTGCCGTGGTTGACCACGGGACCGCCGTCCACGCCGTTCGGCGCGGAGAAGTCATAGTTGCCCGACATGAAGTCGGCGTCGCCGATGCCCAGCGTGCTGGCGAACAAGGCGCCGGTGTTTACGTAGGAGTCCTTGCTGAAGAAGATCCCGTTCGGGTTGACCAGGAACACCTTGCCGTTGGACAGCAGGTTGCCGTAGATCTGGGTCGGATCCTGATCGAAGATGCGGTTGAGGGCGGCGGACGAGGAACCGGGCTGGATGAACTTGACGGTCTGACCCTTGCCGATGTTGAACGAAGACCAGTTGATGACGAGGTTGCTGGACTTCTGGTGGACCAGCGTCAGGTTGCCGTTGGTCGAGGTAGTAATGTTGCCCTTGCCGGCCACGACATGCCCCCCCTGGGGATTGGCCTGGGCCTGGAACATGGTGCCGACGAGACCGGCCGTGAGAAGGAGCGTCGCCGCCCGCATCCCCATCCGGTACCCCTTGCTGCCAGCCCCTTGTGCGGACTTCCTGTTTGCCCTGTTCATCGTCGCGCCTCGCCTTACCTATATATAAGTGTCTAAGTCTTCTTCTCAGCACCGCTCTTATATATACAGCGGCTTATGTTAATAAATTCTAGCAGCCGGGCACCGTACCGCCCGGCCGCCTGTCTGCGACCAACGGCCCAACCGGCGTGGGCCTATCACCATCCGGGCCCGGGGACCCGCGCTGGGCGCGGACCCGGACTTCCGGATCAGAAATTGACTGTCACATCCATCCAGACCTGGGACGACTTGTTGATCGCCTCCGGGTTGGTGGCGGCACCAGGACGGGCTCCCCCGTTCAGACGCGCCCACTGCAAGTCGGCTGTGAGGGTGCCCGGGATGGTGAACACCAGACCGACACCACTACCGGCCAGATACTGGCGGTTGGTGGTCACCGGCTTGTTGTCGAACCCGACCGCAGCATCCGTGAAGATCTTGAAGCGCAACACCTGTCCCCAGGTGTAACTGCCGAAGGCGTGCTTGTCGCCGAAGCCCGGCGCCGCGACGCTGTACTCGAGTGAAGCCAGCGCGCCCTTGTCCACCAGGAACTGCGAGGTGGGCGCGGCACGCACGCTGTCGGCACCGCCCATGACGAACTGTTCGAGGGACGACAGGAGGTCCGGCGAGTACTGGCCGCTCAAGCGGAACAGCAGGCCCTGGGTGTGCGGCAAGTTCTTGTACAGCTGATAGTTGACGGTGAACTTGTTGAAGGTCGGCGTGTTGGGTTCGTTGTTGGCGCCCTTGCGACTCGGCGGCGGGATGGTCACGCCGGTGCCGGTAGCAGTCGCGGCCTGCTCCACTTCCTCATTGGTCGGCACGCCGAGCACGCCGGCGAAGCCATGCTCATACCGCGCGGTGACGGTGGAGATGGTGTTGGTGTCGGTATTGATCGAGTCGTAGCTGATCTGCGCACCCAGCACCGCGAGATCGTCGCGCGCCGAGACGTCGCCGAACGCGGAGTGCAGGATCGTGTCCGTCGTGTCAGCGCGCTTGCGGCTCAAGTCCACCGTGCCGATGAGGTTGCTGGTGCGCGAGCGGAAGTAGTCATGCTCGAACGACAGGGTGCCGATCTTGGAGACACCGCCCACGTCCGGGATGTTGCCGACCGCGAACAGGTTGCGGCTGATGTCGAGTGCCCAGTCGTTGTACGCGTCGAAGATCGGGCGGTCGTACCGCAAGTCGTAGTAGGTCGAGTCACCCGCCGGGTTGTCGACCTGCACCGGCTTGCCGTTGACGTTGCTGGTGCTCGTCGTCGTGCTCGAACCGAAAGTCTTGAGTGCGGTGAGCGTGAGCAAGTCGGCATCGCCGGTCGGATCGTTCCAGTCGACGCTCGCGATGGCGCGATCGCGTCCCGTGAACTCGGTGCCCTGGTTGTCGAGACGGAAACTTCCGTCGAACATCTTTTCGTTCTGCACGTTGACGACGATGTCGGTGGTGCCGACATCATCACCGGGACGGAACACGCCAGCGGCGGAGAGACCCGGATACTTGGTGAGCGTGAGCAATGCGTTCTCGGTGCGACCGATGGTCACGAGTTCGCCGAGCAGCGGCTTGAACGGTTTGGCGAGCGTCTGCTCGGAGTACATCTTGTTGCCGGACGTCTGCACCTTCTCGAGGCGGCCTTCGAGCACGCGCACGTTCACCACGCCGTCCTTGATCTCCTGCGCCGGGATCACCGCGCGCGCGAGGAAGTAACCCTTGTCATGGTAGTACTGGGTGATGGCATCAGCGACGCGCTGCAACTGACCGATGGTGAGACCCTGTAGGCGCTGCAGACGCTCGAGCATCAGTTGCTGGATGAACGCCTGATATTGTTTCTGCTGTTCATCGGCAGACTGCGTCTTCACCGCACCCTGCATGAACTTGATGATCTTGTCCTGTTCCTCGGGCGTGAAACCTTCCGGTCCCTGCTGCTCGAGGTTCTGCTTGGTGAGACGCTGCGACTCCACGATCTTCTGGATCGAGGCGAACACTTCGTCCACCTGCTTCTGGATCTCTTCCGGATCGATGCCGGCCTTGCGATCGCCCACCACGCCGGTGATGACGAAGCGCTTCACGAACACGCGCTCACCCTCTTCCGCGCCGAGCGGACGCTCGTACACCGGCGGCACGGCGAGATCGAGGTTCGATTCGGGGATCGGGATGGTCGGCGGCGGCATCACCGGCTGCGCACCACCAGGTTGCGCGGCCGAGGGCAGCGGCGGCGGCAGGGGCGGCGGCAAGGGCGGCGGAGCGGCCTCGACGGCGGCTGCGCTGGCTAAAGCGACGGCGAATAGACCCGCTGTGACGAGCTTGGAACGCATGCGCGCTGTACGGCTGGACCGCATCATGACCCCTTCTTCTTGTGCACTGTTTACCCCTTACAAGATCGCGACAGCAGACGCGTCTAAGCCCCTGAAAAACCGGCCCGAGAGGCCGACTTCCCGGCCCACAAGATAGCGTTTCAGGGGGGGGCATTGCAACATATGTAATATGCTTTTATCCCGATGTTACGGGGGCTTCAAAAAAGCCGGCCCGGGGACGCTACACTGCGACGGGGGACAGCGCGGATTCAGTTATGTAACATGTGTTCCGGCGCTTCCCGGAGCGGGTTTCCGGGTTGCCTTCAGGGGTCGAAAGGAACGGTTGGAACAGGCGAAAAGCATGAGTGAATCCCGAGCAATCCAGTGGAACTCGCGTGCCATCAGCCACGTCGGCGCGGTGCGCAAGAACAACGAAGACTCCTACCTGCATCGGCCGGATCTCGGCCTGTGGGTGGTCGCCGACGGCATGGGCGGGCACGCCGCCGGTGACGTGGCGAGCCAGACCGTGGTCGAATGCATGACGCAGATGCCGGCCAACGGCAGCTTGAGCGCCCTCATCGACAGCGCCGAAGACAAGCTCCTGGAAGCGAACCGCCGGCTGCTCGCGCTCGCCGTGAACCAGCATCAACGCACCATCGGCAGCACCGCGGTCGCTCTGCTCGCGCGCGGCCGTTACGCCGCCTGCCTGTGGGCCGGCGACAGCCGGGTCTACCGCATCCGCGGCAAGAAGACCGAACGTCTGACCCAGGATCACGCCATGGTGGAAGACCTAGTGTCGAGCGGGCTCATGTCTCGCGACGAGGCCATCAGCCATCCCCAGGCCAACCGCATCACCCGCGCCATCGGGGCCATGCCGGGCCTGTTCGTCGACGTCGAGTTGTTCCCCATCGAACCCAACGACATCTACGTGCTGTGCAGCGATGGGCTGTACAAGGAACTGACCGACGTCGAGATCGGCAAGACCCTGAACGGCGACGAACAAGCCGTGGATGCGCTCATCAACCTGGCCCTCGAACGCCGGGCGCGCGACAACGTCACCGCCATCGCGGTGCGCTTCACCTGAACCTGATCGATTTCCACGCGGACGTCCTCGAGGACGCCGTGAACGCCTTGGGAGTAGGCCTGTGACCGATTTCGAGAAATTACTGAACGATGTGATGCAGGGCAAAGGCAACCTCGCGCCGTTACGCGCCTGGTTGGACACGAGCCTCAAGAGACCGGACTGCGACACCGGCGCACTCCTCGCCTCGCTCGACCGGGCGCAGGCCTCCGGCCTCTCGGAGCCCGTGGTGCGTGCGATCCGCACCCACATCGAGTCGGTGACACCGTCAGCAGCGGCCAGAAAACCCGACTCCGAGTTCCCGTTCGAACTGGAAGAGATGGAACCGGTAAACAAGTCCGCCGAGAAGACCCAGATCCAGGCGAAGAGCGGCGAGAAGACCGTGCTCACGGGCGCGGACAAGACGCGCCCCGCTGCCGATCGCACCATGGCTGCGGGCGGCGACCGCACCACCATCCAGCAACCGACTGAAGATCCCAACGCGACCATGCGCACCGATAAGGGCCAGGGTCGTACCGTGATCACCCGCAGTGCCGCACCGAGCGAGGACGCGACCACGCGCAGTGGCGGCGGCAAGACCCAGATCACCGGTGGCAACGAGAGTGATCCGTTCGCCATGGACTCGCAGCCGACTGCGGGACGCAGCGGCAGCAATCCGACCACGGGCACCAGCTGGCGCACCAGCACTGGTCTCAAGGCCAGCGGCGGCGGCGACAACCTGGGACCGGGTTCGGTGCTCAAGGAACGCTTCGAGCTGATGGACGTGCTCGGCGAAGGCGGCATGGGCAAGGTGTACAAAGCGCGCGACCTCCTCAAGGTCGAAGCCAAGGACAAGAATCCCTACATCGCGGTCAAGACCCTGACCGGCGACTTCAAACAGCATCCGGAATCCTTCATCGCGCTACAGCGCGAATCGAGCAAGGCACAGCGTCTCGCGCATCCGAACATCGCCACGGTGTATGACTTCGACCGCGACGGCGGCACCGTGTACATGACCATGGAGATGATGGAAGGCGACGAGCTCGCCAAGTACATCAAGCACCTCCCCGCCGGCGGTCTGCCGGTGCCGGAGGCCATGAACATCATCAGACAGTTGTGCGACGGACTCGCTTACGCACACTCGAAGCAGTTGGTGCACTCCGACTTCAAACCGGGCAACGCCTTCCTCACCAAGGACGGCACCGTGAAGCTTTTGGACTTCGGCATCGCGCGCGCATCCAAGACCCGCAAGGACACGGTCGGCGAGACCACTGTGTTCGATCCGGGCCAGTTGGGCGCCTTGACGCCCGCCTACGCCACGGTCGAGATGTTCGAAGGCATGGACCCGGACCCGCGCGACGACATCTACGCCTTGGCCGCTGTCTCATACGAACTGCTCACCGGCAAGCATCCGTTCAACAAGCTCTCAGCTCCGAAGGTCTTGGAGAAGGGACTCAAACCCGCACCCATCGCCAAACTCAACGGCACGCAGAACAAGGCGCTGTTCAGGGCCCTGGCCCTGCGCCGCGAAGACCGCACCCCGTCGGTGGAGGAGTTCTGGGACAAGATCCGGCCGCGCAAGAGCCGCACCAAACAATACATCGCCGGCGGCATCGCGGCGGTACTGCTGCTTGCCTTCGGCTTGTACTTGCCAATCTCCAACTACCTGCATGCGCGCCGCAACGCGCAGGTGGTCGCGGAGATCGAAGCCAACCCGGCCAACATCCCTGCGGCGCTGAAGCAGATCGGTTCCTTCGACAAGGACTCGCAGCGCGCGGTATTGGATAGCGCCAAGGACAACATCATCAGTTACTTCAAGGACCAAGCCGACGCCGACGTAGATGATGCCAAGGGACAGAACAACTATGCCGCGGCCACCCAGGTCATCGCCGAAGCGAACAGCTTCTACCCGGACTCCGCGGAACTGGCTCACTACACGCAGACGCTGACTCAGCGCAAGAACACCTTGATCCTGCAGTTGACCGACCAGTTCAACAACAGGATGGCGGCCAACAAGCTGATGCCGACCACCAACGGTCAGGACATCACCGCCACCGTCAAGGTCCTGCGCGTCGCCGATCCCGCGAGCAGCATGCTCAAGGATCCGCGTCTGGCCCACAGCTACGCGCAGATGGTGCAACAAGCCGTCGGCGACAAGGACTACGTCAACGCCAACAGCATCTTGAAGGTCGGCCTCGATTACGCGCCCACTGACGCGCCCTTGCTGAACCTCGAGGACACGGTCAAGCGCGAACTGAAGCGCGAACAGGATGCGCAACTGGTGGCGCAGCTCGAGACGCGCCTCAAGGAGGCAGCCCCCAACCTGCACACCCTCGGCGATTTCGACAAGGTGCGCGACGACATGACCAAGCTGCATAACCTGAACCCGGGTGATGCGGTGATCCAGCGACTCAACGATCCGCTCAAGTCCGCGTTGTCTGCCGCGCTCAACAATGCCTCGCAGCAAAAGCGTTGGGATGATGCCGAGAAGTCGCTCTATACCTACTCGCATCTACTCGCCATGCCGGACTTGCTGGCGCAACGCCAGAGCCTGAGCCAGTCCGAGGTCTCCGGCGGTTACGTGCCAGCTGACATGCAGGCACGCCTCGGGCAGGTCAAGCAGCACCGCGATTCGATCGGCAACCTGCTGAACGGCGCCAAGTACGACAGCGACTGGGATAACCAGTTGATGGGAGCCTTCCAGGAGACGACAGCCCTGCTGCAGCCGAACGATATGGACTGGTACCAGGAACTGCGCGACAACGTCGCCAAGTCCTATATCAAGCTGTCGCAGCAGATGATCCAGCAGAACCGCTTCGATGCGGCAGAGAGCCTGCTCGCGAGCGGCAAGCTCTACGCACCGCAGTTGCCGGACTTCGCCTCGGCTGAACAGGCCCTGGCTTCCGCCCAGCAGGCGGCACAGAAGGCTCAGACCGAGAAGCTGCGTCTGGCTTCGATCGACTCTGCGAAGACCACCTTCCAGAACCAGTTGAACGCAGGCCAGTTGGAATTGGCCAAGCAGACCTACGCTTCCTTGCAGCAGCAGCTGCCCACCGCCGATGCATTCTTCACCGACACGGCGCCCAAGGCCTACGCGGAGGAATACCTGAGCCTGGCGAAGACCAAGGCCGGCAGCTACGACTATCGCGGCGCACTGGCCCTCATCAAGACCGGCCTGCAGTACGCTCCGCTCGACGATCTGAAGAAGGCGCAAGCGGACTACACCGCGCAGGAGTCGAAGGGTGACCTCTTGGTCATGGTCGATAACCTGCAGGCCTCCGGCATACCTGACTTGAAGGCCAAGCTGGCGGAAGTGCAGAAGCAGTTCCCCAAGGACGCCATCGCGGACGGTCTCACCAAACGCCTGGCGCAGCATATCGATGCCTTGAAGGACACCGATGCGGGTCTGGCGTACGACCTCGCCAACGCAGCGAAGGCCGCGTTCCCGGAGAGCGCCGTGATCCAGGGCCTGCGCATCTCGCCGCCGGCGCGTCCCTCGAAGTTCGCGGGCTTGGGCCGCGAGGCCATGAAGCAGAACGAGCTGACTAAGGCCCAGAGTTATCTGGACCAGGGTAACCAGCAGGAAGCCGGCAACCAGGACCTGGCGCAATTCGGCCAGAGCTTGCAGGCGGCCCAGGCGGATGCCAACCGTTACTGGCTCGCCTACGAGCAGTATCAGCAGGCAGGCCAGACGGCCCAGGCACAGCAGTACCTAGCCCAGGCACTCAAGCAGTGGTCCGACAACCCGCAATACATCGCCGAGAACAAGAAGTTCACGACGGTGCAGCAGCCGACTCACAGCGCCAATGGCAGCAAGCCCTGCAGCGCCGACCTCGCCGGTTACGGCAGGTCCGGTCGTGCTGAGTGCTATGACATGCTGGACGGCGTGCACGGCCCGACCATGGTGGTGGTGCCGCCGGGTGGAGCAGTCAGCGCGGCCTTCGCCATCGGCAAGTACGAGATCTCCGTGGCGGACGTGAATGCCTTCTGCAAGGCCAGTGGCCAGTGCAGCGCGCTCTCCGGTGATGACGACATGCCGGCCACCAGCGTGTCCTTCGCCACCGCCAAAGCCTATGCGGCCTGGCTGTCGCAGAAGAGCGGCATGCACTACTACATCCCGACCCAGGAGCAATGGAGCTATGCCGCGAGCGTGGGCGGCACCGATGCCAACCGCGACTTCAACTGCAACGTGAAGCTCGGCGACACGGTCATCAAGGGCCTGTCCATCGTGCCTATCGCGACCGGCAAGCCGAATGCCTGGGGTCTCGTCAACTACATCGGCAACGTGCAGCAGTTCGTGACCAGCGGCGGCGGCGTGGTGGCGGTGGGCGGCGACTACCAGGACCCGCTGGCGGATTGCACCATCTCACTCGCGCGGCCCAGCAGCGGTGCTGCTGACCCTGTGACCGGCTTCCGCGTAGCCCGGGACATCAACCCATGAAATCCTCCCAGGTCCGCGATCTCGCCCGCCGTTACGCCACGGGCAAACTGAGCCAGGAGAACTACCGCAGCCAGCGGCGGTCCCTGATCGACTCCGTCACCGGCGGCAGCGTGCAACTCGCCTACCGCGAGGACGAGCGCAAGGCGCTGCGGCCGCGTTTCAACAATAAGCTCCTGGGACTGACGGTGGTGGTGTTGATCGCCGCCGGTATCGGCGTGGTGCTGATGCTGAGGCATGCCGGGAGCGTGCGCGCTTCCGGTGTCGCCCAAGCGGCCATGCCTGCGGCCCCGGTGGTCCCGCCCGCCCCTGGGCCGGCCCTGGTACGGACCTTCGTGGATGCGGACGACTGGACCGATGGCAGCTTGGAGAGCTTCAGCCGCCGTTGGCAAGGCCTGGGGAAAGACGAACAGATCAAGGCTAAGGACAGCCTGATGTATCCCCGCCTGGTGAGCGAAGTCCATCAGCAGATCGATTCGGAGAAGGCGGTGGCGGGATCGGACAGCGCGGGTGATGCGCATCTCGCGGAACTGCAGAAGCTGGCCAAGACCCTCGGCGTCACCGCCGGATCCTGACCCCTCCTCTATCTATATATAAGCAGCTTATTCCGAGCTCTGGAACGAGATCGCATCCGGCGATTCCGGCGCTAACCTCTGCCCCAGGCCGATGATGCCGCTACCCTTGATGGGGTAGTTATCGCGGCGCACGAACAGCTCCTCGCCGGAGCTGGTACGCACATAAGTCCCGTTGATGCTCTGGTCGATGAGCACGAAGTTGCCTTTGCGCAACTCGATGCGGGCATGCATGCGCGAGATCAGGGTGTTCTTGACCACGAGGTCATTCTCGTCGGCACGGCCCATGACCACGGACGAGTGCAGTTCGTTCACCTCGACCGATTGGTCGCGGTAACGCAGCATCAGCTTGGCTTTCTTGGTCTCGCCGGCCGCCGGCTTGAAGGAGGTGGACATGCGCGTCACGTCTTCGCGCTGCCAGAGGAGCTCGATCATGTCGATCTCGTCTTTCTTGCCCTTCACCGCAGCGCGGTCGATCTGGCGGGTGGAGGCCTTCCACACGTCCGAGAGCTTATCCATGGTGGTAGTGGTGGTCAGGGCCTGGCCGGCTTTGGCCTGGCCCGCCATGCGCGCCGCGGTGTTGACCGCGTTGCCGTAGACGTCACCATCGGTCTCGACGATGACCGGACCGAAGTGGAAGCCGACCCGGATGGCGATGTTCTTGCCCTGCACCACGAGGCCGGCGGAGATGCGCTCCTGCATGCCGCTCGCGGCATCGGCCGCGGCGCTCGGGTCGTCGAACACGGACATGACTTCGTCGCCGATGGTCTTGACCACACGGCCAGACTGGCGCTTGGTCTCCTCGTCCATGATGGAGACGCATTTCGCGACGGTATCCCGCGCGACGGTATCGCCCATCGTCTCGTACAGCTTGGTGCTGCCGCAGACGTCGGCGAACAGGATGGTGAGTTTTGTTTCCTTCATCGGATGTCGACGAGCCCCATAGGGCCTGGTATCCGCCCCCTCTGTGGGCTCAATTTACCAATATATGAGGCCCCGGGCCAGCCCGGCCGACCGATCATTTCTCCGCCACTATATAAGCTATCCAGGCAGGGTCCGGGTCGCCATGCTCCACGGGAGTGAAATCGTCACTCCCCTGCCCGGTCTTGGGATCGGTCCCCTGCCACCAGACCCGGATGTTCCGGAACCCCGCTTCTGCGAGGATTTCCTGTACTTCCGGCAGGGTCCATAGCCGCCAGTGGTAGCTGAAGGCCTTATTGAGCCGGGAGCCGTCCGGGAAGCTGTAATGGATATGGCAGGTGAAATCGCCGGTTACCGGGTCGTATTCCGCCTGATCCCATATATAGGTGAAGCGGCCCATGTCCTCCCGCTCCTTGAGCACCTTGAAGGCCTCGTAGCCGCCGAAGGCGTCGAGCATGAAGATGCCGTCGGACTTGAGGCCCTTGCGGGCGTTCTGGAAGTAGCGCTTGAGCGCCGCCCGTTCCTTGAAGATCCAGTAGCTGAAATTGAAGGCGCAGACGATGTCGGCGGGCTGGGTCTTCACCCCCATCACGTCGGCCTGCAGCAGCTTGAGGCGCTTCAGGGCCGCGGGTCTCAACTTGGGCAGATTGTGCTCACGGCTCCAGGCCAGCACTTCCGGGTCCAGATCCACGCCCACCGCCTCTCTATCGGAGGCGCTCTTCACCCAGGCGCAACTGAAGAGCCCGGTGCCGCAGAAATCCTCACGCAGGCGCTTAGGGCTACGGCCCCGCAGCTTCTTGTAGAGATCGGTCATGAACCAGATCTCCCAATCCGAGTCCTGCACCGAGTTCTGGTACAGCACATGGCGGTCGGCGCGTTCGGCTAGGGTGGGTTTGCGGGGTTTACTGCGGACGTCGGATTTGCGTGGCATCAGCGCGGGTTCTTCGTTGTTCTTGGCCGGAAAGGCGAGCGTGGATTCTATCCTATTCCTCTCAGGCTGCCGCCTTCAGGGAAGCCAGGGCCTGATTTAACACCTGGAGGTCCGCGCCCGCGCGGGTGCCTTCTTCACTGAGCGCCCTGCGCCACTGACGAGCACCGGGGCAGCCGTGGAAGAGACCCAACGCGTGGCGTGTCATGCGCTGCAGGGGCACGCCTTCCTGTAACTGAGCAGTGATATAAGGCAACCAGGCGTTCAGCACCTCGATGCGGGAACGCACCGGCGCGGCCGGGTCGAAGAAGCGCCGGTCCACGTCGGCGAAGAGATAGGGATTGCTCACCGCCTCGCGGCCCACCATCACACCGTCGAACGCACCGAGGTGGGCTTCCATGGATTCCAGGGTCTGCACCCCGCCGTTCACCACGACGGTGAGTGCCGGAAAATCGCGCTTGAGCTCCGCCGCCACGTCATAGCGCAGTGGCGGGATCTCCCGGTTCTCCTTGGGGCTGAGACCTTTCAGCCAGGCCTTGCGGGCATGGATGATGAACAGCGAGCAACCGCCCTCCGCCACCGTGCCGACGAAATCCACCAATTCAGCGTAGCTATCGCGATCATCCACGCCGATTCGGGTCTTGACCGTGACCGGCAAGGGGCTGGCAGCAGCCATGGCAGCCACGCATTCCTTCACTAGCCCAGGCTCGTTCATGAGACAGGCGCCGAAGCGGCCGGACTGCACCCGGTCACTGGGGCAACCGGCATTCAGGTTCACCTCGTCGTAACCGTAATCCGCGGCGATGCGCGCACAGGCCGCGAGCTGGACGGGATCGCTGCCGCCGAGCTGCAAAGCCAGGGGATGCTCCGCCGGATGGAACTCTAGGAAACGGCGCGGATCGCCGTGCAGGAGTGCCCCAGTGGTGAGCATCTCGGTATAGAGCAGGGTATGGCCGCTCATGAGACGGATGAAATAACGGAAGTGCCGGTCCGTGTAATCCATCATCGGCGCCACGCTCACACGGTGCGAAGCGGCGATGTTCACGGATACATCCAGGTGTGGCGCCAGCCCTGGTCACCCAGGAGATAGCGCTCCCGTTCATGCAGACGACCTTCCTTGGAAGACCAGAACTCCATGAGGTTGGGCGTCAGGCGGAAACCGGACCAATGGGACGGACGCGGCACCGGTTTGCCCTCGAACTTCTTCTCGAACTCGGCGAAGTTGCGATGCAGGGTGTCTTTGTCGGGCATCTCTTCGGACTGCTGGGAAGCCCAGGCGCCGATCTGGCTGATGCGCTTGCGGCTCGCCCAATACGCATCCGCTTCTGCGTCCGTCACGCTCTCGGTGACGCCTTCTATCCGCACTTGCTCCAATAACGGCTGCCAGTGGAAACACAAGGCGGCGCGGGGCTCTTGGGCGAGGTCGCGGCCCTTGTGGCTCTGCTTGTTGGTGTAGAACACGAAACCGCGCGCGTCGAAGTGCTTGAGCAGCACGATGCGCAGGGTGGGACGGCCATCCGGCGCCACCGTCGCGAGACTCATGGCGGTGGGCTCGAGGATGGATCTCTCGGCCTTGGCGCGCTCAAAAAAGACGCCGAAGCGCTGGAGCGCTTCGGCGTAGAGTCTGTCGGCAGTCTGCTGCATGGCTCTATCTTACCCCGCAGCGAAGCAGCGGCTTTTAGGCTGCTGCCTCTGAGGCACGGCCAGCTTTACGGCGATCCTGCTCTTTCAGATGGCGCTTGCGCAGGCGGATGTTGAGGGGGGTGATCTCGACCAGCTCGTCGTCCTCGATGAACTCCAGGGCCTGCTCCAGGGTGAAGCGCAGGGCCGGGGTCAGGAGGATGTTCTCATCGCGGCCGGCGGCACGGATGTTGGTGAGCTGCTTCGTCTTGAGCGGGTTCACCGTGAGGTCGTTGTCGCGGGCATGGATGCCGACGATCTGGCCCTCATAGACGTCCTCGCCAGGGCCCACGCACAGGCGGCCGCGTTCCTGCAGGTTGAACAAGCCATAGGGCACGACCTTGCCGGTGCCGTTGGAGATCAAGGCACCGTTGGCCCGCTGGTTCACGCCCACGTTCTTGGCCGGGGCGTATTTATCGAACACGTGATGCAGGAGGCCTGAGCCCGAGGTCATGGTGCGGAAGTCGGTCTGGAAGCCGATGAGACCGCGGGCCGGGATGATGTAGTCCAGGCGCACGCGGCCCTGGCTGTCCGAGCGCATATCCTGCAGCGCGCCGCCGCGGGAGCCTAAGGCTTCCATGATGGCGCCCTGATGGCGGTCTTCCACGTCCACGGTCAGGTTCTCGTAGGGCTCGTGCTTTTCGCCGTTCACTTCGTGGTAGATCACCTGCGGGCGGGCCACAGCGATCTCGTAGCCCTCGCGGCGCATGGTCTC
>DASYCJ010000076.1:0-20165 GCA_036500225.1 Gammaproteobacteria bacterium | reverse complement strand
CTTGCCGTTCTGCTCCAGGGCCTTCTCAGCCGCCGCCTGGGTGGCGAAGGTGATGAAGCCGAAGCCCTTCGGGCGGCCGGTATCGCGGTCCATGATCAGGGCCAGCTGGGAGATCTCGCCGTACTGGGAGAAGATGCCGCGGAGCTGCTCTTCATCGACGGAGTACGGGAAGTTGCCGACATACAGTTTGTTCTGTTCCATTTTTTCAATCTCTCTCGATAAGTAATAAAAGTATCAACACATGTCATTGCTGCAGTCGGTGACAACACACAGAACGTCTTCGGGGAGTGTGCGTGCGGATGCGGCGCGGCGGCGGGAAACCTGGGCGTACGGGGTACGTGAGGATTTCAGGCTGCCGGGCGATGCGATCGCGCGGCGCTGTGCTCTTACGAAGGGTCTTTCTAAGGATATCGCAGGCTGGAATAACGGGGGGATTATCGCACCCTGGAACCGCTTAAGACAGCGGTCGGAGCACGCGGGTGTCAAATAGTGCGTTTAAGGCCGTAATAAGCGCATCGGCGAGCATCACTCAGACGCCCTGAGCTTCGCCTCATGTCGGATTCCCGCAAAACCGCGAGGATCTGACATGACAGCATCAGGGGCCTACGGAACCGCCTAAGTGGAAATCGATGGTCACGTTCAGGGTCATGCGTGCCTGATGGATGTTGGCCGGGAATGGCGGGAACCGCACCGCATGGATGAGGCGCCGCACTTCCGCGTCCAACTCCTCATGACCTGAGGATTTCTCGATGGTGTAAGTCAGGACCGTGCCTTGGTTGTTGAGGATGAAAGTGATGTTGACCGCACCTTCATCACCAGCCAGCACTGCCGGACGCGGGTATTGCTTCGACTGTTGCAGCAAGGACATGGCCACTTGCTGGTAATCCGGATTTGCCTGGTCCTGATCCTGTTCCTGCTGTTGCGGCATCTGCTCCGGCTGCGGCTTCTGCGCGGGCGGCGGCGTCTGGTCCTGCGCCTGGGTCGCCTGAGTCTCCACCGCTGGCGGCTGCGGCTTGGGTATGGGCGGAGTCGTGGGCACGACCTTCGGCTTGGGCTGCGGCTTGGGCGCCGGAGTCAGGCTCACGGCGATGGCCTTCTCGAAGGGATCGTTCACCTGCGGCAGGGACATGCCGCGCCCATGGAAGTGCAGGATGGCGTAGATCACGCCGATCACCACCACATGCAGGACGATCGATATCTCGATGCGTAGTGGGAAGCCGCTGACTGCAGCCTTGGCTCTAGCCATTGGGTTGCTGACTCATGAGTGAGATCTTGTAGAAGCCAGCCTTGCCCACCGCGCTCAAGAGCGCGATCACCTGACCGTAGGGGATGCCCTTGTCGGCACGCACATACACGATCTGGTCCGGGTTGCCCTGGGCGATGCCCTGCAGCTTGTTCGGCAGGTCCGCCTGGGTCACCTGGTCGCCACCGATGTAGTAGTTGCCCTGGGCATCCAGACCTACGATCAGGGGCTCGGGCGGTTTGCCGAGATCCTGGGCGCTGGATTTAGGAAGTTCGATGGGCAGCTGAGCCATCATCAGGGGCGCAGTGACCATGAAGATGATGAGCAGCACCAACATCACGTCCACCATGGGGGTGACATTGATCTCCGCCATCGGCCGGTAGCCTGAGGATTCGTCTCCCGACGGACCCCGCGGTGCGCTCATGGCCATATCAGCGACCCTCCGTGCGTGCCTGCTTCACCAGTTGGCCGCCCACGGTGCTGATCAAGGTCTGCATGCGGCCCACGTAGCGGCCGATCTCGGTAGCGAACTTGTTATAGGCCATCACTGCGGGGATGGCCGCGGCGAGACCGAAGGCCGTGCCGATCAAGGCCTGGGCGATGCCGGGTGCCACCACCGCGAGGCTGGTGTCGTGGGCCTGGGCGATGGCGGTGAAGCTATTCATGATGCCCCACACCGTGCCGAACAGGCCGATGAACGGGGCGGCTGAGCCGACCGTGGCGAGGAATGGCAGACGCTTCTCCATGCGCCGTACCTCATAGGCGAGTTCGTTGCGCATGCTGCGCTCCACACGCTCACGCTCCTCCCCCAGGGACTCCGTGACCGGCGGCGGCGCACGCCATTCCTTCACACCGGCGTTCACTACCTCGGCACAGGCGTGCTTGACGTCAGCCGCGACCTTCTCCGGCGACTGACCTTCACGTACCTCGGCTTCGAGCTTGCGCACCGCACGCCGCGCGCGGGTGATCTCGATGAACTTGTCCGCCATGATGGCCCAGCTCCAGATGGAGAGGATCACCAGCAGCGCCAGCGCGATCTGCACCACCGGATCGGCGTGCAGGACCAACTGGCCGAGGGTGAGGTCGGGAGGATTGAGGATGTTATTGATATCCGGATTCGTGGGCGCTGGCATGTGCCCTCCTTTTCTTATGCATCTTGTGGGGCGAAGTACTTAAGGCAAAAAACGTCACAACCCGAGTATAGGTGCACATGCTGTACCTATTTTGTGGCTGGGGTCACAGTCGGACATATCCCGGAGGCCGCCAGTACAGGCCCTCGGCAGGGCCTGACCGAACCCAGCGGAAGTACGCTATAGCCGTGCCGCCACCTCTGCGGGAGACCGCCATGCGGCGCGCGGGTTTTGCGCATGTCTTGTCATAAGTCGAAATTACCCGGGCGAATCGGTACAATATCGCCCCTTTGCCCAGACCCCCATCGCATCTTTAATCAGGATCGGAGCGCATGTCTCACTATCTCTTCACTTCGGAATCCGTCTCGGAAGGTCACCCCGACAAGGTCGCGGACCAGATTTCGGACGCAGTGCTGGACGCCATCCTCACCCAGGACAAGCGCGCCCGCGTAGCCTGCGAGACGCTGGTCAAGACCGGCGTCGCCGTGGTGGCGGGTGAAGTCACCACCAACGCCTGGGTGGACCTGGAAGAGCTGGTGCGCCGTGTGATCTGCGACATCGGCTATACCTCCTCCGAAGTGGGCTTCGACGGCAAGACCTGCGGCATCCTCAACGTCATCGGCAAGCAGTCGCCCGACATCAACCAGGGCGTGGACCGGGGCAACCCGGAGAACCAGGGCGCCGGCGACCAGGGCCTGATGTTCGGTTACGCGACCCACGAGACTCGCGAGTACATGCCCGCCGCCATCCACTACTCCCATCGCTTGGTGGAGCAGCAGTCGAAGGTGCGCAAGAGCAAGAAGAACCCGCTGCCCTGGCTGCGCCCCGACGCCAAGAGCCAGGTGACACTTCGTTACGAAGACGGCAAGGCCGTGGCCATCGATGCGGTAGTGCTCTCCACCCAGCACGACCCCTCCGTGAAACTCGCCGACCTCAAGGAAGGCGTGATGGAGGAGATCATCAAACCGGTGCTGCCGGCCAAACTCCTGCACAAGGGCACCAAGTACCACATCAACCCCACGGGCAAGTTCGTCATCGGCGGCCCGGTGGGTGACTGCGGCCTCACCGGCCGCAAGATCATCGTCGACACTTACGGCGGATGGGCCCGCCACGGCGGTGGCGCCTTCTCCGGCAAAGATCCCTCCAAGGTGGACCGTTCCGCGGCCTACGCTGCGCGCTATGTGGCAAAGAACATCGTGGCCGCCGGCATCGCCGACCGCTGCGAGATTCAGGTGAGCTACGCCATCGGCGTGGCGCAGCCTACCTCCATCTCAGTCACCACCTTCGGCACCGGCAAGATCAGCGACGACAAGATCGAGAAGCTGATCCGCAAGCACTTCGACCTGCGCCCCTACGGCATCATCAAGATGCTGGACTTGGTGCATCCCATGTACCGCGACACAGCCGCCTACGGCCACTTCGGCCGCACACCTTATAAGGTGAAGTTGCCGGGCGGCGAGAGCTTCACTGCTTTCAGCTGGGAACAGACCGATAAGGCCGAACTACTGCGCGACGCTGCGGGGTTGAAGGGCCGGTAAGTCTTCCTAAAACCCGGAACCGAGGAGCGCTGCAACCAGGAAGACCTGGCCAGGCTCGGGGATGGGAACGTATTGTCAACGGCGCTCGTTCACTCTGGAGAACCAAGATGAACGCAGTCGTAGACAAGAACTTCAAGGATTACTTCGTCAAGGACATCGGCCTCGCCGCGTGGGGTCGCAAGGAACTCGACATCGCAGAGAGCGAGATGCCGGGTCTCATGGCGGTACGCGCCGAGTACCAGAAGTCCCAGCCGCTGAAGGGCGCCCGCATCGCGGGCTCCCTGCACATGACCATCCAGACGGCCATGCTCATCGAGTCGCTGAAGGCGCTCGGTGCGGAGATCCGCTGGGCTTCCTGCAACATCTACTCGACCCAGGACCATGCCGCTGCGGCCATCGCCGCCGCCGGCACCCCGGTGTTCGCCTTCAAGGGCGAGAGCCTGGACGAGTACTGGGAGTTCACCCACCGCATCATGGAATGGCATGACGGCGGCACGCCCAACATGATCCTGGATGACGGCGGCGACGCCACCATCCTCATCATCTTAGGGGCAAAGGCCGAGAAAGACCGCTCGGTCATCGCCAAACCCAACAACGAAGAAGAGGTCGCGCTGTTCAAGTCCATCGCCAAGCGCCTGGACACCAAGCCCGGCTTCTATTCCAACATCCTCAAGAACATCCGCGGCGTGACCGAAGAGACCACCACCGGCGTGCATCGCCTCTATGAGATGCAGAAAGCCGGCGGGCTGCCTTTCCCGGCCATCAACGTCAACGACTCGGTGACCAAGTCCAAGTTCGACAACCTGTACGGCTGCCGCGAGTCGCTGGTGGACGGCATCAAACGCGCCACCGATGTGATGATCGCCGGCAAGATCGCGCTCATCGCCGGCTACGGCGACGTCGGCAAGGGCTGCGCCCAGTCCATGCGCGGCCTCGGCGCCACCGTCTGGGTCACGGAGATCGATCCCATCTGCGCGCTGCAGGCGGCGATGGAAGGCTACCGCGTGGTGACCATGGACGAGGCAGCGGACAAGGCCGACATCTTCGTCACCGCTACCGGCAGCATCGACGTGATCACCCACGATCACATGAAGCGCATGAAGCACAACGCCATCGTGTGCAACATCGGTCACTTCGACTCCGAGATCGAGATCGCTTCACTGCGTCAGTACAAATGGGACAACATCAAGCCCCAGGTGGATCACGTGATCTTCCCGGACGGCCATCGCATCATCGTGCTGGCGGAAGGCCGCTTGGTGAACCTGGGTTGCGCCACCGGCCACCCCTCGTTCGTCATGTCCAACTCCTTCACCAACCAGGTGTTGGCGCAGATCGAGTTGTACGCCAACGGCGCCAAGTACGAGAAGAAGGTGTACGTGCTGCCCAAGCATCTCGATGAGAAGGTGGCGCGGCTGCACCTGGAGCGCATCGGCGTGCACCTCACCAAGCTAACACCTAAGCAGGCCCAGTACCTGAGCGTGAACCCGGACGGCCCCTTCAAGCCGGACCACTACCGCTACTGATGACGAGCAAGCCCCGGGGAGGACAGCCTCCCCGGGCATCCCACCGAATCCCCAGCGGAGCGAACCATGGCCGTGAACTATCCTGCGCACATCTGGCACAACGGCAAGATCAAGCCTTGGGCCGAAGCGACCACCCACGTGATGGCGCATGCGCTGCATTACGGCTCCTCCATCTTCGAAGGTATCCGCAGCTACGACACACCCAAAGGGCAGATGATCTTCCGCCTCTCGGATCACCTGAAACGCTTCTATAACTCCGCCAAGGTCTATGACATCAAGCTGCCCTATACCCAGGAGCAGCTGGCGGCTGCTTGCCGCGAAGTGATCAAGGTCAACAAGCTGCCTAGCGCCTACATCCGCCCCGTGGCTTTCCGCGGCGCCGGCGGTCCCTTGAGCCTCTCCGCCGATGCTCCCATCGAAGTGGCAGTGGGCGCCTGGACCCTCGGCGCCTACCTCGGCGACGGCGTGCTGGAACAGGGCATCGATGCCGGTGTCTCCACCTGGCAGCGCTTCGCACCTAACACCATCCCGGCCGGCGCCAAAGCCGGCGGCAACTATCTCTCGGGTGCCCTCATCGCCCGGGAAGCGCGGCGCCTGGGCTATGGCGAAGGCATCGCTCTCGCCTCCACCGGCCTCCTCTCCGAAGGTGCCGGCGAGAACCTGTTCCTGGTCTTCGAAGGCGCACTACACACCACGCCTGCCAGCGCCTCGATCCTCACGGGTATCACCCGTCACTGCATCATGACCTTGGCGAAGGATGCCGGTATGGAAGTCATCGAGCGTGATCTCACGCGCGAGACCCTGTACTTCGCCGACGAGATATTCATGTGCGGTACCGCCGCTGAAATCACGCCCATCCGCTCCGTGGATGGGAAACCCGTGGGCATCGGCAAGCCCGGTCCAGTGACGCTGCGCATGCAGGAGCTGTTCTTCGGTCTCTTCAAGGGGACCACCCCCGACCGTCACGGCTGGCTGGAAGCGGTAGACCGATAAGTCACATCGACTTATGACGCTTAGTGCGGTCACGCTGCGGTGACCGCATCAAATAATCCTTATGTCGTTGGAATAACCTGTTTGTTTACAGGTTATCTTTCGTGAAGCCGCATCCGCCGGCGCACCACGAATCGTAACGAGGCCTCCCATGATCCACGACAGCATCCTTGGCACCGTCGGCCGCACCCCGGTGGTGCGCCTGAACCGCATCCCGCCCAAGCACGTGGACATCTACGTCAAGCTCGAGATGTTCAACCCGGCGTCTTCTGTGAAGGACCGGCTGGCACTCGGCATCATCCTGGACGCGGAACAGCGCGGCGCCCTGAAGCCCGGCCAGACGGTGATCGAGGCCACCTCCGGCAACACTGGCATCGCGCTCGCCATGGTCTGCGCTGCCAAGGGTTACCCGTTCGTGGCGGTGATGAGCGATTCCTTCTCCATCGAACGCCGCAAGCTGATGCGCGCCTTCGGCGCCAGAGTCATCCTCTGCCCGGCTGCCGAGCGTGGCACCGGCATGGTGAAGAGAGCCGAAGAACTTGCCAAGAAACACGGTTGGTTCCTGGCGCGGCAGTTCGAGAACCCCGCTAACCCTGCATATCACCGCAGCACCACTGCGGCTGAGATATTGCAGGACTTCGCCAGCCGCAAGCTCGACTACTTCGTCACCGGCTGGGGTACCGGCGGCACCCTCACGGGCGTCGGCGAAGTGCTGAAAACCGCACGGCCCGAGATCAAGATCATCGCCGCGGAGCCGGCCGGTGCTTCCTTGCTCGCCGGCAACGAATGGAAGCCCCATAAGATCCAGGGTTGGACCCCGGACTTCGTGCCAGCGGTACTCAACAAGGCCGTGGTGGATGAGATCGTGGCTGTCGACGACATCCTGGCCCGCGACACGGCGCAGCGTCTGGCGAAGGAAGAAGGCATGCTGGTGGGCATCTCCGCCGGCGCCACCCTCGCTGCGGCCCTCAAGGTCGCCGAGAAAGTCCCCAAGGGCTCGACACTCCTGGCCATGTTGCCGGATACGGCAGAGCGTTATCTCTCCACCATCCTCTTCGAGAACGTCATCGAGGGATCAGATGACGAATGGCTGGCAAAGCAAGCCTAGCGCTTGCGAGCCAGCGTCAGGCCATCGCCGATGGGTAGCATGGAGATATCTACGCGTCCATCGGCATGCAGAGCCTCGTTGAAGGCGCGTATGGCCGCTGTGTCTTCGCTGTCGTCAGACTTGTCCAGCACCCGGCCGCTCCATAGCACGTTATCCACCGCCACGATGCCACCAGGGCGCAACAGCTTCAGGATGCGGTCGTAATACTGCTGGTAGTTGGCCTTGTCAGCATCGATGAAGCCGAAGTCGAAGCTTCCCACCTCGCCGGCTTTCAGATGTGCATCCAGAGTCTCTACCGCCGGCGCGAGCTTGAGCTCGATCTTGGCCCCGACTCCTGCTTCCTTCCAGTAACGCTGCGCCACCGCGGTGAACTCCTCGCTCACGTCGCAGGCCAGGATATGCCCGTCCGCGGGGAGGGCTAGCGCCACGGCCAGGCTGCTGTAGCCCGTGAACACACCCACTTCCACGTAGCGGCGTGCGCCCAGCAGCCTCACCAGGAGCTGCATGAACTGCCCCTGTTCCGGAGAGATCTGCATGCCGGCGCGGGGATGCTTGGCAGTCTCGTCCCGGAGCTGCTTCAGGACCGCAGGCTCCCGCAGGGAAGTTTGCAGCATGTAACCGTAGAGGTCGTCGGTCATGGAGATGGTACGATTGGACATGGGTCGCGCCGCGTGATGGAAGGGATGGCGCGATTCTAACCCCGGAGCCCCTTATGCCGCGCATCGCCGCACTCGCCGCCCTGCTGGTATGTTCGTTCTGCACTGCCGCCACCACGCCCAGCGACAAGCACTTCCTATGGCGCGTGAGCAAGAGCGACGCGGTGATCTACATCGCAGGTTCCATCCACGTGCTCAGGCCCAGCGACTACCCATTGCCGACCATCATGGAATCCACCTTCCGCGGCTCAGCGGGCCTGGTGGAGGAGATCGACATCAGCCACTTCGATCCCGAGAGCGCCCAGCTGCAGATGATGAACATCGGTTCCTACCCGGCAGGCAAGTCCCTGTCCACGCAATTGCCGCCGGATCTGTACCGTCGGGTCACGGAACTGGCCAAGCAGCAGAAGGTGGACATGACCATACTCGAGTCCATGAAACCCTGGCTCGCCAGCATCGTGCTCCTGGAAAACCAATTGGAGAAGCAGGGATTCGACCCCGGCAGCGGAGTGGACATACATTTCGCCGATGAAGCGGATGCGGCCCACAAACCTGTGACCGGACTCGAGACGGCGGATTACCAGTTGGGGATGCTGGCCAAGCTCTCCGACAAGGCGCAGCAGACCATGCTGGTACAGAGCCTGCAGGACGCGGGTGACACGGACCACGAGATGCAGGCCATGATGGATGCCTGGCGCCACGGCGACACCGGCATGCTGAACAAGGAACTGCAGGCTGAATTCGGCCCATACCCCGACATCTACCAGGCGATCCTAGTGCAGCGTAACCGCGCATGGGTGCCGAAGCTGGAGACCCTCGCCGCCAGCGGCAAACAATATTTCGTGGTGGTGGGAGCCTTACACCTGGTGGGCCCGGATGGGGTCTTGGCCAGTCTGCAGAAAGACGGCTACAAGATCGAGCAGCTCTAAGTAGAGCCGTTAGATCTCGATCATCTCGAAATCTTCCTTGCCCGCCCCACAGTCCGGGCAACGCCAAGCAAGCGGGACATCTTCCCACTTGGTGCCGGGCACCACGCCGCTCTCGGGATGGCCCTTGGCTTCCTCGTAGACGAACCCGCAGATGACGCACATGTACGCTTTCATTGTTGTTCCGAACGGCCCTGCGGATGCAGATGAGCCGCGCCATTTTCGCATGGGGGCGCCCCAAGCGGAACCCAGCACGGAACTGGGCAGGGTAAAATTTGCCCATGGGTAAAATCGACATGCCACCGGTGGTGCTATTGATCGCCGGTAACGATCCCTCCGGCGGCGCCGGCCTGGCCGCGGACATCCAGGCGGTCACAGCAGCAGGCGCGCATCCGGGACCGGTGGTGGCCGCACTCACGGTGCAGGACAGCCGCAACGTGAGCCGCGTGCAAGCGGTGGCGCCCGAACTCGTGCTGGCCCAAGCACGTGCGGTACTGGCGGACATGCGGGTCTCCGCCATCAAACTTGGCCTGCTGGCAGATGCGGCCACCGGCAGCGCCGTGGCGACCCTTCTCAAGGAGCATCCTGGAGTCCCCGTGGTGGTGGACCCGGTGCTGGCCGCTTCCGGCGGAGCCACACTGGCTGAGGAAGCTCTGCTCACGGTCTACCTGAAAGAGATCTTCCCCCTCGCGACGCTCATCACACCCAACGCCGCCGAGAGCCGGCGCTTCGCCCCCACTGCCGCGGACCCGGTAGCGCGGGGCCAGAGCTTGCTCAAGACCGGCGCACGCCACGTGCTCGTCAAAGGCGGCGACGAAGACAGTACTGAAATACATGATCATCTACTGGGCCCTGGCGGGCTGTATGAGGAACTGACCGGAGCGCGTTTGCCCGGCGGCTTCCATGGGTCGGGCTGCACCCTCGCCTCCGCCATCGCTGCACGCCTCGCCCTCGGAATGGCCATGTCTCAGGCGGTGCACGAGGGCCGCAGCTATACCCGCATCGCGCTGGAGAGAGCCTGGGTTCTCGGCCAGGGCCGGTTCATCCCCGATCGGCAGCCATGAACACTTCGCTGCGCGGCCTCTACGCCATCACCCACGGGAGGCCGGATATCATCGCAGCCGTGGAAGCCGCCATACGCGGTGGTGCCCGCTTGGTGCAATACCGGGATAAGTCCGCAGATCCGGTGCGACGCCGCAGCGAGGCCAGATCGCTTCTCGAGCTCTGCCATGGGCACGGCGTGCCGCTGATCGTGAATGACGATGTGGTGCTCGCAGCTGAAGTGGGTGCCGATGGTGTGCATCTGGGGAAAGACGATGGCCGGGTGCAGGACGCCCGCGTGCAACTCGGCCCCAGAGTACTCATCGGCGTATCCTGCTATGACTCCCTCGAGCGGGCGCTACAGGCCGCCCATGACGGTGCTGACTATGTGGCCTTCGGCAGTTTCTTCGCGTCCGGTTCCAAACCCACCGCGGTACGTGCACCGTTCGCATTGCTCACGGAGGCGCGGCAGAAGCTCAGCATCCCGCTCTGCGCCATCGGGGGGGTCACGCCGGACAATGGCGCGAGCCTGGTAGCGGCAGGTGCCGACATGCTGGCAGTGATACAGGGATTATTCAATGCCGACGACGTGACTGTCGCCGCACGAGATTATTCGAAGCTATTCAGACCGGAGTGACGTATACCGCGATAGCGGTGTAGTTATCTTGCGTGGGATGCATGGCCTCCCCCACCTGCGTCGCCAAGAGCGTCAGGAAAGCCTGTGGATCGGCACTGCGGGCCAGAGCCGCTTCCAGCTGCCAACCTTCGAAGTGTTCCCACATGCCGTCGCTCGCCAGCAGTATCACATCGCCCACCCGCGGCGGTGTGCTGGTAGCCTTGGCGCTGATCAAGAGCGAGTTGTCTCCCCCTAAGCAACTGATGAGCCGCGAGCGCTCCGGGTGCTTGGTCATATCGCTCTCGGCGATCTCACCAGCCGAGACCAGGAGCTGTACCACGCTGTGGTCGCGGGTACGCCACACCAGTCGGCCGTCGCGGAAATGATAGAGCCTGGAATCGCCGGTGTGGGCCCACACCATCGCATCGCTGTCGATGCCGAGCAGCACCACGGTGCTGCGCATCTGGGCATGGCCGGCTTCGATCTTCTGCAGGGCCCGGATGCGGGCATTGGCTTCGCTCACGGCCTGCTTGAGGCGGTCCTCGAGCCGGGGCGTGGCGCTGTTCTCCAGGGAGGCGAGACCTGCTTGCACGGCGATCTCCGCCGCCCGTGCACCACCGCGATGGCCACCGAGTCCGTCGGCCAGCGCCCAATAGCCCTTGCCGCCATCGGCGATGCCAAGTCGGTCTTCGTTGTAGTCACGGGCACCACGCGCACTGAAGGCGGAGCTGGCGAGGCTCAGGCTGTTACCCAGTTTCACCGGCGGGAGCGGTGTGGCGACACCCTCGGTGAGCGGCTCGCTCGCTATGGTGTTCACGGCTTGAAATCGATGCGCGCGCGGATCCGTTTGGTATGCCGCACGCCGTCCAGGGTATAGGGCGAATACTGCCACTGATGCACGGCGTGCATGGCCACATCGTCGAACACACCCGGCGGGCTCGAGTCCACTACCTGCACGTCGGACGTGCTGCCATCCACGTTCACCTGGAACTCCAGCACCACGTAGCCGGTCCGGCCCTTGCCGGACTGCGGATACCGGGGCGCGGGCGTCGAGATGCCCTTAGGCATCACTTCGTTGGCTGCCGCGACCGGCGCGGGCGCTGGTGCCACGGGTTTGGTGGCGGCGGTCTTGGTCGAAGTCTTGGACTTCGACGCTTTGGCGATGCGCTTGGGTGCCGGTCTCGGCTCGACGGTCTTCTTCTCAGCGATCGGTGCGGGCACGGGCTTCGCAGCCTTGAGGGCCGCTGCCAATTCGTCCTTGGCCTGGGGGATGTAGGCATCGTCCGGAGCGCTGGTCTCCAGGAGCTGCAGCACACCACTGGCATTCGGGTTGGCGGGCGGCGCTAACTGCTTCTTCCCCAGGAGGTCCTTGAACTGGGTCTCCAATGCGGTCGCGGCCGCAGCCTTCTGTAGGCGCGCCAATGCGGCCTGGGCGTCGGCCTGATGTGCGCAGGCATGGCAATCCTTGAGATAGGCCTGGTAAGCCTCGATGCTGCCGGCCGCCACGGTAGCCTGATAGCGGCCTTCGTCGCCACCGCCACTGCGGCGCGCGAACACGATGATGCTCAAGGCCAGGGCCAGCACCACGAGTGCCGACAATGCGATGCGCACGCCGCGCGGCTCACGCAGCTGCTGGGCGATCCGACCTGTGAGAGTGGGCGGTTCACGGGATGCCGCGGATTCCATGGCTCGGTCCCAGCGCTGGCGCAGGCCGCCGAACCACACTTTCACCTGTTGTTTCAGGGGCGGGCCGCGCAGCAGTTCCGTGGCTTCCGGCCGCCGAGTACCATCTATCAATGGCCCCAGGCTGTCGTGCCGTTCAGTGGGTGCCGAGAGAACAGTGGCACCTTCCAGCGCCGAGGCGCTCCTGGAAGGCGCGCGACTGCGGCTCGAGGCCGGCAGGGTCGGCGCTGACATCACGCCATGCTGCATCTCCGGCACATCCGCCAGGCTCTCCGGCACTTCGATGATCTGCGGCGGCACCGGCGAGGTGCGCAGGCGTTCGCGCACTTCGTGAGCGCTCTGGGGCCGGTCGCGCACCCGGAACTGCAGCGCCCAGTCCACGCATTCGAGGATCTCGCGGGAATACTGTTCGGAACCGCGGGACACGGCGGTGGCGATGGGGTCTTCGCTGCCGTCGCTGATGGCGGCGCTGCGCCGCGCGGCGTCCGCCGGCGCGTGGCCGAACATGCAGTAGTAGAGCGTGGCGCCGACCGCGTACAGATCGCTCCAAGCGCCTTGGCGGCCGTCACTCGAATATTGTTCGATGGGCGCATAACCCGGCGTCACCAGGGAAGTGAGGCTGCGGCTCTGGGCACCGATGGCCTGGCGCACCGCGCCGAAGTCGATGAGCATCGGCCCGCCGTAGGCGCGCACGTAGATGTTGCTCGGCTTGATGTCGCGGTGCACCAGTTGCAGGCGATGCAGTGCTTCCAAGCCATCCAGCACCGGCAGGAACAGGCCGAGCAGCTTGCCCTCTTCGAGGGTCGGGCCGTTGCGTTTGAGGTACTGGCTCAAGGTCATGCCCGGTTCGAAGTCCATGACCATGTAAGCGGTGCCGTGTGCTTCCAGGAGCCGAGACACACGCACGATGTTCGGATGTTTGAAGCGCGCGAGCGCACGCGCCTCCTCCTTGAAACGCTCCAGGCCCCAGCTGTAGGAGTCCGCATCGAACTCCGACTTCGGCACTACGCTGGAGTCGGGGTTGCGCACCGCGAACTCCTGCGGCAGGAACTCCTTGATGGCGACCAGCGAATTGAGGTTGGTGTCCTGCGCAAGATACGTCAGGCCGAAGCCGCCGTGTCCCAGCAGCCGACCGATGATGTATTCCTGAAGCCTGTGGCCAATCGCGAGGGCGCTGGCGTGAGTCGGCATTGGGTCCCCTGCGAGGAATGCGCCTTCGAGAAGCAATTTTGCCCGGCCCGGCCGACCTTTGCGAGCCACCAGGCCAGACTGGGTATTATGTCATTATAAGGCCGCCCCGAGAGCGCGGCCCCGCGGCTCCGGTACCATACCGCCGAGCTTTATTCCCGAGGTCCCGCGTGTCCGACATCCTGTTCCAAGACGCCCAGCGCTACATCCCGGGCGGCGTGAACTCGCCTGTGCGCGCCTTCAAGGGCGTGGGTGGCAACCCGATCTTCATCAAGCGCGCCGAGGGGGCCTATCTCCACTCAACCGATGGGCGCCGCTACATCGACTACGTGGGCTCCTGGGGCCCCATGCTCACTGGCCACGCCCACCCCAAGATCGTGGACGCAGTGCGGCATGCGGCCACCCAGGGCCTGTCCTTCGGTGCGCCCACTGAGATCGAGACCCGCCTCGCGGAACACATCTGCCGCTTCATGCCCTCCATTGAACTGGTGCGCATGGTCAGCTCTGGCACCGAGGCCACCATGAGCGCCATCCGCCTGGCCCGCGGCTTCACCGGACGTGACAGGATCGTGAAGTTTGAAGGCTGCTACCACGGCCATAGTGATTCCCTGTTAGTGAAAGCAGGTTCCGGCGCGCTGACCCTGGGTGTACCCACCTCTCCCGGCGTGCCAGCGGCGCTCGCAGCCCTGACCCTCACCCTGCCCTATAACGATGCTGCTGCCGTCGAGGAAGCGTTCCACAAGTACCCGGATGAGATCGCCTGCATCATCGTGGAACCTGTAGCTGGCAACATGAATTGCGTGCCACCCGCACCCGGGTTCCTGAAGGCCTTGAGCGACCTCTGCACGCGCCATGGCGCACTGCTGATATTCGATGAAGTCATGACCGGCTTCCGTGTCGCCAAGGGCGGCGCCCAAGCCCTGTATGGCATCACCCCGGATCTCACCACCTTGGGCAAGGTGATTGGCGGCGGTATGCCGGTGGGTGCCTTCGGTGGACGACGCGAGGTCATGCGCAAGATCGCGCCGCTCGGTCCCGTATACCAGGCCGGTACGCTCTCAGGTAACCCCATGGCGATGGCGGCAGGTCTCGCCATGCTGGAGTTGCTGGAAGCCCCGGACTTCTACACCAAGCTGGAAGCCAAGACCCGCACCCTGATCGAAGGCCTGGGACATGCAGCCCGTGAGGCTGGCCTGCCCTTCGTCGGTAATTTCGTGTGCGGCATGTTTGGCCTGTTCTTCACCCGCGAGCCCGAGGTGGGCAACTACGCCCAAGTCATGGCTTCGGACGTGGACGCCTTCCGCCACTTCTTCCACGGCATGCTGCTGGAGGGCGTCTACCTCGCGCCCTCGGCCTTCGAGGCGGGCTTCATGTCCTCCGCCCACAGCGAGGAGGACATCGACGCCACCCTCAAGGCCGCCCATCGGGTGATGGATGGCATGACCAAGAGATGACATAAAGCGGCTTTTCCGGCACTATCATATGGAGGGACAAGCAATGGGGACACCGAGATGGCCTTGGTAAAGATCTTCAAGTTCCTCAGGGACGAAGAGCACAACCAACTGCTCAAGGACTCCGAGCGCAAGGCGTTCAAGCCCGGCGAAGTGTTGATCCAGGAAGGATCCAAGCAGGCTTCGCTGTATATCATCGTCAAAGGTGATGTGAAGGTGCAACGCGACCACGATGGCTTCGCCATCGAACTCTCGCGCCACGGCCCCGGTGAGATCTTCGGCGACATGTCCTTCATCGAAGGCCAGGCCGCCAGCGCCAGCGTCATCGCCGGTGAGGACGAGGTCTTGGTGTTCATCATCACCCACGCCCACGTCAGCACCCTCATGGGCCAGAACCCGGCCTTCGCCGCCCGCTTCTACCAATCCTTGGCCGAGATACTCTCGCGCCGCCTGCGTGAGACCACGAACCTGGTGCAGAAGGATGCTGCCGCGGTCTGGGGCAATCCAGAATAGATTCCGACAGATCGGGATTTGAAGAAGCGCGACTGGAAAGATCGCGCTTTTTTATTGCACGCTCAGCGACTGCACCAGGGTGCCGAGGATCTCCAGGCGCTTCAGCGGTTCCACTTCCAAGAGAGACTGCCGCTGCTCCAGGCTGATGGGCAGCACTTCCGCCAGGCGGTTACCCACCCAAGCGGCATCCGCATAGTCGAGCCCGGACTCCTCCGCTTCAAGCTGCTGCAGGATCTGACGTAACAGGTCGGGCAACAGCTTCTGGGTCTCCGGGACCGGTAACAGCGGATCGTCCGGCAGGAACTCCGCCTCCCCCAGGTGCAGGCCGTCAGCCTGTATGTGCGTGGACAGCACCCGGAAGCGCTTGGTGCCCTTGGCTAGGATGTGTAATAGCCCATCCTCGCCCCGGTTCCAGTCGCCTATCTCCGCGAGAGTCCCGACACGGTGCAGCTTGGCCTTGCCGGTCTCGCTGCCTTCCTGGATGAGACACACGCCGAAGCCTTGGCTACCCTTCAGGCAGCGACTCACCATATCGATGTAACGAGTCTCGAAGATGCGCAGCGGCAAGGCGCCGCCGGGGAAGAGCACTGTATTCAGCGGGAAGAGCGCTATCTCGCTCACGCTAGCACTTGGGTGCGGCGTTTCGTTCCAGTCGGTCGATCAGCTTCTCATGGAAACCACCGAAGCCGCCGTTACTCATGACGACGATGTGGTCGCCGCGCTGAATCTCGGACATCATGGCATCCACCAGCACGTCCACATCACGGACTACGCTGGCGCGGCTGCCGAGGGCGCTAAAGGTGCCGGCCACGTCCCAGTTCACGTTGGGAGCCTGGTAGACGAATACCCGATCCGCGCCGGAGAAGGCTTTAGCCAAGGTGTCCCGGTGCACACCCATCTTCATAGTGGCGGAGCGCGGCTCCATCACTGCGACGATACGGTCCTTGCCCACGCGCCCGCGTAGGCCGGCGAGCGTAGTTGTGACGGCGGTGGGATGGTGGGCGAAGTCGTCATAGACAGTGACACCATCCACTTTCGCCCTTATCTCGAGACGGCGCTTCACACCCTTGAAGAGGCCCAAAGCGTCCGCGGATTTTGCCGGCGGCACGCCCGCGTGTTGGGCAGCAGCCATGGCAGCAAGAGCATTCAATACGTTGTGCTGCCCTAGCAGGTCCCACTGGACGGTCGCTACCGGCTTGCCGCGGTGCTGCACCGCGAAGCGGCTGCCATCGGCTGCCACATCAGTCGCCTGCCAATCGGAATCCGCGATGCCGAAACTCTCACGGGGTGTCCAAGCGCCGCGCGCGATGACCCGTCGCAGGGCCGCGTCGCCACCGTTCACCACCAAGAGACCGTTGCCCGGCACCGAACGCAGCAGGTACTGGAACTGGGTCTCGATGGCAGCGAGATCCGGAAAGATGTCTGCGTGGTCGAATTCCAGGTTGTTCAGCACCGCGGTGCGGGGACGGTAGTGCAGGAACTTGGAACGCTTATCGAAGAAAGCGGTGTCGTACTCGTCGGCCTCCACCACGAAATGATTACCCTCGCCCAGGCGCGCTGAGACGCCGAAGTCCGGCGCCACCCCACCGATGAGGAAACCGGGCTTGAGACCCGCATGCTCCAGGATGAACGCGAGCATGGACGTGGTGGTGGTCTTGCCGTGGGTGCCCGCTACGGCGATCACATGGCGCCGATGCAACAGTTGCTCGTACAGCCACTGCGGTCCCGACTGGTAGGCCATGCCTTCCGCCAGCATGTATTCCACCGCCGGATTGCCACGAGACAGGGCGTTGCCCACCACCACCATGTCGGGGGCGGGCTTGAGATGTTCCGCCTTATAGCCTTGGAAGAGTCTGACGCCGAGGGCTTCGAGCTGGGTGCTCATGGGCGGATACACGTCTGCGTCAGAGCCCTCCACTTCGTGGCCGAGCGCCTTGCCGAGGGCGGCGATGCCCCCCATGAACGTGCCGCAGATGCCGAGGATATGTATGCGCATGCGTATAGCTGCATGATAACCTGAGGCTCCTGTTTTTGCCCCGCAGACCATGTCCGACGCCTTCCAATACATCGATACACCCGCCGCACTGGACGCCCTGTGCGCCAAGCTCAAAGGCCAGCCCTGGATCGCCGTGGACACGGAGTTCATGCGCGAGCGCACCTATTACCCGGAGCTCTGCCTGGTGCAGGTGGCGACGGATGATGTGGTGGCCTGCATCGACCCCCTGGCTCTGCCCTCCCTGAAGCCCTTGCTGGAGGTGATGCTGGATCCGGCCACCGTGAAGGTGCTGCATGCAGCGCGCCAGGACCTGGAGATCTTCTACAACCTGGCCGGCCGCGTGCCTGCCCCGGTGTTCGACACCCAGGTGGTGGCGCGTTTCCTGGGCCTGCCAGATCAGGCGGGTTACGGCGCCGTAGTACAGGCCCTGCTCGGCATCAGCCTGGACAAGAGCCACGCCCGTACCGACTGGATGCGTCGACCCCTGCCGGCGGCAGCACTGGAATATGCTGCAGACGATGTGCGGCATCTGCGCAACCTCTATAAGAAACTGCAGACCGAGCTCGCGGCCCGCGACCGTGCCTCCTGGGCTGAACCGGAACTGAAGGCGCTCAGCGACGAGAAGCTCTACAAGCCGGATCCGGACAATGCCTGGCAGCGCATCCGCGGCATCCAACGCATGAAACCGAAGCCGGCGGCGCTGATGCATGGGCTGGCAGCCTGGCGCGAACGTACTGCCATCGCCGAGAACCGGCCGCGTCAGTGGATACTGAAAGACGAAGCGCTGATGGATATGGCCAAGCAGCAGCCCACCGACCTCGCGAGCCTGGCTGCCATACGCGGCGTGGGGGATGCCCTGGCCAAACGCCACGGCGCCGAGTTACTGAGACTGTTGGGCGAGAGCAGCAGCGCCGCACCGGAACGGGAACGTGCGCCAGCGGCACTCACGGTGCGCCAGGATGCCCTGGTGGATGCCCTGTATGCGGTGTTGCGCCTGAAGGCGGCTGCCGGTGATGTGAGCGCTGCGAGCCTCGCCAACCGGGCAGAATTGGAACGCCTGGTCCGCGGCGAACGGGAACTGGATATCTTGAAGGATTGGCGCCTCGCCATGGCCGGCCATGCGCTCTTGGATTTCCTGGCCGGCAAGCAGTCGCTCGCCGCAGGAGAGGCAGGACTCGATATCCTGCCCCGCTGAGGACCGCTACTTCTTCTTGTTCTTCTTCTTGTCTTTATGCTTGTGCTTCGCTTTCTTGTTCTTATCTTTCTTCTTGTCCTTCTTCTTCTCAGCCTTCTTCGCCTTCTTGGGCTCGGGCTTCTTTACCGCCGGCTTCTTAGCTGCGGGCTTCACGGCCGCAGGCTTGGCGACCGTCTTGGCCGCGGCAGCGGGCTTCGCGCCCTTGGCGGCAGGCTTGATCTCAGGTTTGGCAGGAGCCTTCGCCAGTGCAGCCTTGCTGGCCTTCGGCGGCGGCACGGGCTTCACCGGTACGATGACCTTGCGCTGGCCCTTGGCGATCGGATCCAGCACCGCGATCATGCGCTTCAAGATGTCTTTCACTTCCCCCACCGCATCCACGGTCTCGATACGACCCTGGTCCCTGTAATAACCGATGAGCGGCTTGGTCTGGCTTTCATAGACCCGCAGGCGGTTGCCGATGGTCTCTTCATTGTCGTCCGCGCGATGATGCAGCGGGCCGCCGCAACGGTCGCACTGGTCTTCCAGGCGCGGCGGGTTGGTATAGACGTTGTAGGCGGCACCGCAGTTCTCGCAGGTGCGCCGGCCAGTGAGGCGCTGCATCAGGATGTCGAAGTCGACCTCCATGAGGATGGCGGCATCCAGCGGCTGGCCGATGTTGCGCAGCATGCTGTCCAGGGCGTTGGCCTGGGGGATGTTGCGGGGAAAGCCGTCCAGGATGAAACCCTTCTTGGCATCCGGATTCTTCAGGCGCTCCCGGATGATGGCCAGCACGAGGTCGTCCGAGACCAGCTGACCCGAGTCCATGGCGGCCTTGGCCTGCAGTCCGAGGGGGGTGCCCGCAGCCAGGTTGGCGCGCAACAGATCCCCGGTGGAGACGTGCGGGATGCGATATTTCTCGGTCAGCAGCTTGGCTTGGGTCCCCTTACCGGACCCCGGCGCTCCGAGCAGCACGATTCTCATGAAATGTCCCTGGAAGTCGCGTTTTGGGGCAGCCTGGCGGCCTATGAGGGCCGCGAGGCAGGCGTAAAGTACCGGTTGTCCCCAGGTCCGTCAACGCAATCCTGAGGCACAGGGCTCGAATCCCTGGAAACAGGGTCCAACTCGATAGGCGGCGTTCATGGCAGAAAGGGGCCCGAAGGCCCCTTTTTAGTGCATTGGATAATATTTAATCAGTTACAGGTCTTAGGATCCGGCAACTGAGTGAGGGCCTGAGGCCGCACGGTGCCAGGTACCGAGACCCCGTTGCTACCGGCGATATAGACGTACTGGCCGGCCTTGGGGGTCGTAGTGCCCCCGCCGTTCGACAGAGCGATGGAACCGGACTGTACGCCTGCATACAGGCCGTCCTTGGGCGTCGGGGAGGTATCC
>DASYCJ010000075.1:0-14734 GCA_036500225.1 Gammaproteobacteria bacterium | reverse complement strand
TCACCTGGTGGAGCGGGCGCAAGCCATGCTCTGGGTGCACGGCGGCGACCACGATGCGGTGGACTACACCTTGGGCGGCACGCGGGTCCTGTCTAATCCGCGGGGATTCTCCAACCAGGGTATCCGCGAGATCGCGCCGTTCCGCCGGGACTACTACGTGGAGTTCTGAGAAGCCGGTGAGTGATGGGAGGCAGGCTCCGACTGATGAAAAAGGCCGCAGGCCTCACATTTGGAGGGTCGTTGGTAGCCGAGGCCGCATTGGCGGTCGGTCGGGCCGCCGCAAGCGCTGGTGTCGAATATGCCAAAGAGCGGCTAACTGGAAATCATTGCGTAAGTGTATCCAGCGTTATTCTGGCAGGTTCTTTCGGTTTGTTTGGAGATAGCGTGTCCACCTCACTTGTCGATGACGCAGGCAAGAATATGGCGCAGACATTGTGTAGCTGTCGCAGACGGTTTGGGAACACTGACATCCGACCTGTGCGAAGCGGCTAGCGAAAATCATGATGCCGGAGTGGTTGGCTAATGATGGGAACTATTGCATATGAATAGAGTATCAATTTGGCCGTTGCAAATATTCATGTTGGCAGGCGCACTGATGTTCCTGAGTTTTGCGTGCGGATCGTTCTATCTGAGTATCACCTCGGGAGAGATATGGAGTACCACTATTATTTTTGTGCTCGGCTTCTTCTATGCGGTGGGGCTGCTGTTAACTCGGGGGCCAATGCAGATCGATGAGACGGTGATAGAAATGAGAACGCCATTGGGGCACTACCGTATGCGGTGGGATGAAGCGGAATCTATCGTCATAGGTGCCAGTGATTTGTGGATAGTCGGTAGAGACAAGCATCTGGCGTTAGTCGCTCCGAATTTCTGGTTCGGTCCGGGCAAGGCAGAAGCGCAGCGCATTCTTGGAGAGAAGGCCGGGCATGTGGCACATAAGAAACCGACCTTCATATTGCCTTGGCCCACCAATTGTAAGACCGGTTAGTGACTGATCTAGCTACGACCAGTAGTGCCGGCTCGTGCAGCGGCGATTAGTGACTCAGGAAGCCCCAATGCTGAATCTTGTGTCACCACGAGCGATTTGTCGGGTCTCAGCCAAGAGGAAATGAGGAAACCTTGGAAATTGATGCGGGAAAAGGGATCCAGCTTTAGATTAAGCATCTCGTGGTCGCATGCCTTGCTCTCGCCCTATGCGGCTTCACCGTGGCCACGCCTGACCTGGATCAAGTGCAGATTGTCACCACTGACGTGGATCATTTCTGGCAGGCTTCGACGATGCCGCCAAATTGCAGGACGTGGTCAGGGAAGGCACGGCGGATTTCACCTGGCACTGCCGAACCCCGCCGAGCGCCAGTATGCAGACCGCTGGCAATACGGCTGCCTCCATGAGGCGGCGCTAACCAAGCAATTCCTGAGAGACCAGGACGCGAAAAGGACAGCGCCCTGGATGGATAGCTTCGGGCCATTCACCGGTTGGCCGCCGGACATGGGTTACTGGATCGGCTACCGCATAGACCAGGCGTACTGCGCAAAGGCCAAGGACAAGACCGCCGCTTTGCGAGAGATGCTGGCGGTGAAGGATTTCAGGGGATATCTCAAGGCCAGCGCTTATCCCGGCGCGGCGACTCCCTGCGTACCCGAGACGCCGGTGCATTGAGCATCAGGCTCAGGTGTCGCAGACCCCACCATCTATTCCATCGTGCTCGGGGGTGGCGCCTGCGTCGAGCTCGCAGTCGGTATCCCCGCCGCCTGCTTGTACCAGTCTTGCGTCATGCTGAAGGATTTGTCGTAGAGATCTTTCGCGCCGATGGGATTGTCCACGTGATGCACTTCGCTGTTCTTGCAGCCGAGCGTCTTCTCGGTGAATGCCAGCAAGTCCTTCTCGAGATCTTTGGCGTGCGTGGTGGGCGGCTCGGAGTAGAGGCTGACGGCATAGCTACCCGGCTGGTCCGCGAAGCCCTTGAAGGTGATCTCGCGGCGGGCGCTGTCGATGCCCACGATGTCCATCTTCATCCAGCTGAAGTCCGTCGCCAGTTTCTTGCCGGCCTGCACCTTGTCCAGGGGCTGGAAGCCCTTGGAGGTCATGAACCCTTCGACGGTCTCGGCCGGGGGGGCGGTCTTGCCCTTGCAGTCGAAGTGGAAGGCCAGGTCCGCGCCGAAGGAGGTGGGCTTGTCCTCCGAGTCATCCGTGGTATCCGGACGCATGATGATCAGGACGATCCCGACCAGGATGAATATGGATATGGCGATGAGCGGTATCTTGGCTTTCATCTTCGACCTCGTGGGGGCTCTCTAGCCAGTCAGCGGCCTGTTATGCAGTGCGAATCATAGGGGACAGGCATCCTCTTTTTCTGAAGAAATCCTGAAAAGAATCTGAATAATTCGGGAGGTTGCAGTGCTCGGAAGAAGCCCTCAGCCCGAGCCGCGACTCATGCTGCGACCCCTGCTGTAGTAGGGTCTGCGGATATAATCGACACCGCTTCGTAACAAAAGGTTACACATGTTGCCTGTCGCGCCATCGAACCTGCGCACCTTGGACTTCATTCTGATGGCCATATTGTTGGCGGCGCTCCCGCTCTGGGGCCACTTTGTCGTTACGCCCTGGAGGCGGAAGAGGCTGGCTGCGGGCACTTTCGACCCCATCCAGGCCTATGTGCGTTCCTTGGTCATGCTCTGGGGCTTGGTCCTGCTTCTTGCCATAGATTGGTGGCTGGTGGGCCGTGAGCCCAAAGCTCTGGGTCTGATCGTCCATCCGGATTTTCTGTTCATGGCGGGTTGCCTGTTCGCCGCCGTGATCATGGCGGTGTTCGTATGGCAGGCCTTCAAGATCCGCAGGCTTGACCCTGAGCGGAAGCGCAAGATCATCGCCAAGAATCCCGGTGTCTTCGAGATCATCCCGTCCACTCCCAAGCAGCTCCGCTGGTTTGTAGGGCTCTCGGTCAGTGCCGGCGTCACCGAAGAACTGCTCTATCGCGGTTTCCTGATTTGGGCCTTGAGCGCATACATGGACCTGCTGATGGCCGCGGTGCTTGCCTCGGTATTGTTCGGCCTAGCCCATGCCTATCAAGGGGTGGCAGGTATCCTCAAGACCGGCGCCATCGGCCTCGTCATGGCCACGCTCTACATTGGCTCGGGAACCATCCTGCTTCCCATGCTCCTGCATGCGTTCATGGACATCAGTAGCGGCTTTGTCAGTTATTCTCTGAAGTCTGAGCAGGGGGCAGGTTCGCTCTCATCCTCCACACCATTAAGGAGCGCCTGAAATGGAATGGCTACACTATCTTTCTTATTTTTTCGGTGGCGCTTTTCTCATCAACGCCGTCCCGCATCTCGTCAGTGGCTTGATGGGCCGCCCCTTCCAGACTCCTTTCGCCAAGCCGCCCGGCAAAGGGCTTTCTTCCTCCACCGTGAACGTACTCTGGGGGTTCTTTAACTTGGGCGTAGCTTATGTGCTCATCTGCCGCGTGGGTGACTTCGACCTGCATTCGGCCGCTCACGTCCTGGTCTTAGGTATGGGCGGCCTTGTCTTGGGCTTATTCACGGCCCGCAACTTCGGCCAGTTCCACGGCGGCAATCTGGCTGCTTGAGGGGAGTTCGCACATGGCAAGGACGGTCATCATCGCAGGCGCCACCGGCTTAGTCGGTAGAGAGATCCTGGCAGGTCTGCTGGCTGATCCGACTGTCACCGCTGTGCACAGCCTCGGCCGGAGGAAGCCAGCGGCACAACATCCCAAACTCACGGCTCACGTGGTGGACTTCGCCGCACTGCCGGCCTTGCCCCGCGCCCATGAGGTGTATCTGGCCCTCGGCACAACCATCAAAGTCGCCGGCAGCCAGGAAGCTTTCCGTGCCGTGGATTATGCGGCCAATCTCGCTGTGGCCAAGGCAGCATTGGCCACAGGCGCCAAGAGGGCCGGCTTGGTGAGTGCCATGGGCGCCGATGCTAGCTCGAAAGTGTTCTACAGCCGCGTGAAGGGGGAGCTCGAAGAGGCGCTGACGAAGCTGCCCTTCGAGGGCCTGGTCATGGCGCGGCCATCCTTGCTGGTCGGGAACCGTGAGGAACTCGGGCAACCGGCACGGCGGGGCGAGGTCATCGGAGAAGCGATCGCGAAGGCCGTGGGCTTCCTCATCCCCGCAAACTACAAACCCATCCATGCGTCAGTGGTCGCGAAGGCATTACTTACTAGTGTCTCGATCGCCAATGGCAAGATGGTCTTGCTGTCGGGCTCGATGCGCAGATAGAAATCGACTCTTCAAAGGACTCATCATGCGTCACGGAATCATATTTCCCATCGCCGTCTGCTTCATGCTGGGTACAGCCATCGCGGCTGAGCCCGTAGCGCAGAAGGACGCTCCGTCCTTTATTGCCCACAACTCTACCCATGCCTTCCAGAGGACTACCGACGGCGGCATCCAGCAGATAGTGGCGAAAGACCCGAACGACAAAGCGCTGGTCTCTGCCATCCGCACCTACCTGGAGACTGAGGCAGTGCGTTTCGGCAACGGCGATTATTTGGATCACAGCAAGGCCCACGGCAAAGCTATGCCAGGCACGCTGTACCTCAAAGCCATCAAACCGAGTCAGATCGCCATCACCTACCGCGACGTGCCTGGCGGCGCAGCCGTGGATTACGCGGGCCGGGATACGGCCGCGGTAGATGCCATCCATAAGTGGTTCGACGCCGCCACGCCGTCCCCTTGATCACGGTACGAATTGAATTGGCCAGGATTTTCTTGGCTTGAGCCGGTCGGTATTAAGGTGGCTCTGGATCTTTGGGGCTAAACTCCCCGTGACGATACGGGTATCGATTACGACTTGGGGAAAGGGGGCGGCGATGGGGACCAAAGCTAAGACTTCCGGCTGGGCCGTGATGTGCCTGTTCGCGCTCGCCATCACGGGCTATGCACTCACCATGCTCGGCGCTCCGCATCTGCGCACGCCCTTCATCCAGGCGCTCTTCGGCAGCGTCCCCATCGCAGTGATCCTGCATCTCGCTGGCGGGGCGACCGCCCTTGCCACCGGCGCTTTCCAGTTCAACACCGCGCTGCGGAATCGTCGTCTGAACCTGCATCGCTGGTTGGGCCGGTGTTACGTGATAGCGGTACTGATCGGCGGAGGAGCAGCGTTCGCCTTGGCGCTGCGTTCCACCGGCGGCATACCCACACACTTTGGTTTCGGCCTACTGGCAGTTCTGTGGATAGGCAGCACGCTGAATGCCTATCGGCACATACGCGCCAGGCACGTCGTCCAGCATCGTCAGTGGATGATTCGCAGTTACGCGCTCACCCTGGCGGCTGTCACTCTGCGTATCTATCTCCCCCTCAGTCTGGCCGCCGGTCTGCCCTTCGAGCCGGTGTACATCACTGTCTCCTGGCTGTGTTGGGTGCCCAACCTGGTATTCGCGGAGTGGTGGTGGGTGCCCCGCAGCGTGACTCAGCCGACCGGGACCCTCTCTTCCTGATATACGTCTTAGCCCCGTTCGAAGCGGGCGAGCTCGTCCAGCATCGCCTGCGTGCCCAGCACGCATCTGCCTTGCGTACCTCAATGTCGGCGATTCCAAGGACGGGACGTTCGATGTGACCCTGCTCCGTGGGAGTCCAGTATCACTTCTGAGGCAGGCAAAGCCTCATCTTTCACCAATGTAAAGTCCGGTTCTGTCCTGCCGGCCATAGAGCTTAGACTCGAAGGCATGACACGCAGCGGCCGGTTTCGGCTCATCCTCTCCATCGCCGCCCTCGTCCTGGTCCTAGCTATTTACGTCGCGGGCCGGCATTGGCTATCCGTGGAATCCCTGCGCGGCCATCGCGATGCGCTGATGCAGTTGGTGTCCGCTCACTACTGGGAGTCACTGTTCCTGGTGGCCGGCACCTGCATCGCCCTGGTGGCCTTGAGCGTGCCGATCTCCGCGGCGCTGATGCTGGTATCCGGCATGGTCTTCGGTCGCTGGGTGGGGAGCCTGCTCATGATCCTCGCCACATCCCTGGGCGCGACCCTGGCCCTTCTGGTGGTGCGCTATCTGGCACAGGACTTCGTCCGCGCCCGTCTGAAGGGGCACCGCAGTGCCCAACGATTGCTGAAGGGTTTCGATCGGCACGAGGATAGCTATCTGCTATTCCTGCGCCTGGTGCCGGGATTCCCGTTCTGGCTCACCAACATCCTGTTCGGACTGACGGACATCGCTTCAATTCGCTTCCTGCTCTTGACCCTCGTGGGCATCAGCGCCGACGCCTTGATCTACTGCAACGTGGGCGCTAACCTCGCCACCCTCAAGTCCGCCCATGACCTAATGTCACCAGCCAGCATCGCAGCCCTGGCTCTGCTGGCTCTACTGTGTCTCACGCCTGCGCTCATCCATCTATTGCAGCGCCGGGGGTTGCTACATGCCGGCTGGCCATTCGATCGGGGCAGGTGACCCGTAGCAGGAGGTCCATGCATGGAACGCTATCGCGAGATACTCGATTTCTGGTTCGGTCAGGCGGCAGGGCCGAAGCTCTGGTTCGGCGCAAGCCCCGACGCAGATCGGCAAGTGCGCGAGCGCTTCTCAGGCGATCACGCCGATGCGGTGGCAAGCAGGCTTCGCTCCTGGGAGGATTCGGCGCAGAGTTGCGTCGCCCTGGTGGTGTTGCTGGATCAGTTCTCCATGCAGCTCCATCGCAAGCAACGGCAGGGCTACGAGCAAGCCGCCCTTGCACTGCCCATCGCTGAGCGCGCCATCGCCAGGGGTTTCGATGGGCAGGTGACTCATGCCGAACGCGGCTTCCTCTACATGCCTTTCATGCATGCAGAAGACCGGGCTCTCCAGGACCGGAGCCTGGAACTCTTCACCCGGCTCGCGGAGGCGATGACTCCAGAAGAGCGGGGGACGTTGCAGGGATTCCTGGACTCCGCGAAGCAGCATCGGGACATCGTGCAGAGGTACGGCCGCTTCCCCGGGCGCAACCATGTCTTCGGCCGCGACAACACTGCCGAAGAGCAGGCATATCTGGATCGAGGTGGATACTTCTAGGTCGGGCGTCAGAGCTCGTCCGGATGCGGGAAGTCATCGAAGCCGGGGTAGCGTGGATGCGCCGCATCGTCACTGAGGCAGGGCTGACTCGTACGGGTGGCGCAACGCAGATAGATGGGGCCAATCTCACCCGCCTTGGCCTTGTTCGTCGCCAGGCGTTCATTACCCATCACTTCGCCGATGTATCTGCCGTTGGGAGCGTGGATGTGGTCGCCGACGCGACGCCCCACATGCTTACCGAGATGAGTCCATAAGTCTTCGCCATCCCAGTAACCGAATGACTTACCGGACCAGGTCCAAGTCCATTTCAAGATTCCGCCTTCGGCTCGCAGCCGACGTCTCTCTGCTTCAGAGCCCGGTGACTATAAATCACGCAGTCCTCCATAAAACCCCTATTAAAGTAAATGTTCGTGAAATTCGCCTTCATATCGCCGACACGAGCCATCGTGTCAGAGGTTAAGTCGATGTGTCGCGTAGCGGGCCTCTATCTATACTTCCGCCATGACCACCGTCTTCGAACCCCACTGGATCCTGCTCGACGATGAGATGACCGCGGACCTGAAACCGGGTGACGTGCTGCGCCGCCACAAGAGCAGCATCTGGCACCTCGGGGTCTATCTCGGCGACGACAAGGTGCTGCACAATAGCCCTGGCCTCGGTGTGGGCGAGCGTGTCACCACTTTCAAGGTCTTCGCCTGCGGCCGCGAAGTGTACGTGGCCCATTCGAATCCCGAGACCCGCGCCGAAGTCATGGAGCGCGCCTCCGGCATCGTCGCCCATCCGCATGCGTATTCTTATGTGTGGCGCAACTGCGAACACACCGTCTACGAGGTGATCGAGGGCAAGCCCCGCAGCCCCACGGTACGGCTCATGGACTTCGTGGTGGGTTCCGCGTTGATGCTGGTGCTCGCAGGCGTGGGCTTCAGCTACCGCAGGGAACTCGGTTCCGGCGCCGACAAGCTGCTGCACCGGGATTGACCATGACCAGCCTCCGGCCCCAACGCTATCGGGACGCCATCGTCCCCCACATCTATATAGAGGGAGCGGCGCGGGGCATCGACTTCTATCAGAAGGCGTTCGGCGCGGAGGAGCTGTTCCGCATCGCCAAGCCGGACGGCAAGATACTGCACGCGGAACTCTCCATCTACGGTTCCGTGGTGATGCTGGGGGATCCCGACGGCAAGCTCTATGCCGAACCCAAGACTCTCGGCCGCACCACCGCTGGGCTGCACATCCTGGTGGATGACAACGCCGCCGCGTTGAAGCGCGCGGTAGCCGCGGGCGCCCGGGAAGTCCAGGCGCCCACTGACATGTTCTACGGCGCCAACTCCGCCAGCCTGCAGGACCCCTTCGGCCACGTGTGGGTCCTGCTCACCTGGAAGGAAGACCTGCCGCCCGCCGAGATGGAGCAGCGCGCCAAGGCCTTCTTCGCCCGCTGAGTGGTCATATCGAATCTCTGCAAAATGGCTATAGGGCAGACCTGAGCCAGGCCCTATCCTCGGGACAGTCCTAAGTCCGAGGAGGGGTCCATGAGAGCGTTCCTGTCTGTCGTCGCCTGCGCACTGGCCTTGGTCAGTGCCGTATCCGCGTCCGCCAAAGCCTGGGTGGACTACAGTCCCGAGAAGGGCTTCTGGCAATACACTTACGTGAAGGTGGACGTGAACCACGTGGATGACTACCTGACCCAGATGAAGAGCATCTGGATACCGGGACGGGAGATCGACAAGAAGCACGGCCTCATCGACGACTACAAGATCATGACCAACGTGCTCGGCGCCTCCGCCGATGCCAACGTCATGCTCTGTGTGCATTACGTGAGCTTCGCGGGACTGGACCCGGATAAGCAACGGGATATGGCCATCGATGAGGAGAACGCCGCGTCCCTGTCCCATGCGGCCTCCGCGGACTTCAACAAGTACCGCACCATCGTCGGTTCAGCCATCTATGTGCCGCAGGACTTCAGCAAGTAGTCCGTGTTCGAGACAGCCCCCGGGCATAAGCCCCGGGGGCTTTTTCTTTAACCTAGAACGTCTTGGTCAGGCCCAGGAACAGCCCGCGCCGCGGCCCGTATTGAGAGGCGCCCACGCCGATGCCGCTGCCATCACGGATCTCGTAGATGCGGTCCAGCACGTTCACTACCGCGAGCCGCACGCCCACGTCGCCGAAGCCGCCGAAGTTCACGCTGCGGCTGGCGGAGATGTCGAACTGCTCATAGGAAGGCAGGCTCTGGGTATTGGCGAACCCGGCTCGGAGACCGCTGCCGAAGATGCCATCCAGGCTGTAGCGGGTGCCCTCCCATACATGGGAGATGCCACCAGAAGCGGTCCATGTCTGGTCGTGATCCAGGTGCACGAAGTGGTTCTGGATGTACACCAGTTCCGCCGGATCGAAGTTGTACTGACCCGAGACCACTTGGTTTCCCAAGGCTCGCGCATAGGCCAGGTTGAAGTAGCCGGAGGCTAGGTCTCCGGTATAGCTGGTGGTGAGTTCGATGCCCCACACCCGACCGCGGGCGTAGTTGAAGGGTGAGAACACCAGAGCCTGGCCGAACTGGCCCTCATCTAACAGGTTCTTGGCATCCTTGTAATAGCCGTCCAGTCCCGCCTGCCAGGCAGGGGTGAAGGAGTGGGTCCAGCCTAAGTCGTAATAGCTGTCCCGTTCTGCCGACACGTTGGTGTTGGAGTCGGAGGGCAGGGCGTTAGTGGTGCCCTGGAACTTGGCGATGTCCGTGGGCGCGATCAGCTCCAGGGTCGGCGGCGTGAAGTAGCGGGAGAAGCCGCCGTGCAGCTTGTCCGCTTCATCCAGCGCATACACGAAGTTGATGCGCGGACTCCACTGGTCCTCGTCCACGTAACCATCGGATACGTCGTAGCGCAGGCCATAGTTCAGGATCAGAGGCTCGCTTATCTGCCACTGGTCCTGCAGGTAGGCGCCATACAGGTGCCCCACGATGCCACCGTCATCCACGATGCTCTCCGGCACGTCGCTGGTCTGGTTGCCAGCCGAATCCGCCGGGAACACGGCCGCCGTGTTGTCGCTGGCAGTGCGCTCCTGGTCCGCGAATGCGCCCCAGCGTAGGGTGTGGGTGTCATCCAGCGCGTAGCTCGCATCTGCCTGCAGGCCGGTGGCGATGTCACGGCGGTATATTGAAGCCGCCACGCCGTTGAACATGAGGTCCGCCACGGGATCGGGATTGAACTGCACACTGGAATAGCGGCTGAACAATGCCACCTGGTAATCCAGCTTGTCCTGGCTCACCTGCAGGGAAGCGATGGCGAAGTCGTTCAACTCCCGCTGGGTCTCGTTCACCTCGGAGGAATCGAACTTGGTCTGCCCATTCAGCTGGAAGCCCGGCTGCTGGTCCGGGTTGTCCGGCAACTGGAAGTTGCCCAGGGAATGGCCGAGGATCAGTCCCAGGCGCACGTCCGGATTCAGGAGATAGGAGAGGTAGCTGAAGCCGCGGACCTGCTCCGTGTCGTCGTGGCCCGGGTTGGCCGCGGTGGGCGATTCGATGCCGAGGTCGCTCTTGAGATAAGTGCCGGTGGCGTAATAGTCCAGGGCGCCGTCATTGCCGCCGTATTCCACGCTGGGCTGGAAAGTGCCATGGCTGCCGCCATAGAGGTCCACTGCTCCACCATCCAGATCCGCGCCCTGATAGGTGGTGATGTTGACGATGCCCGCGGTCCGGTAGCCGTACTGGGCCGGCAAGGCGCCGGTCAGGAAGTCCAGTTTGTCTATGAAGCGCGAACCCAGCGTGTCACCGAAGCCGCTGATGAACTCCGGGATGATGATGCCGTTGATGCGGTACTGGATGTCCGCATGGTCGCCGCGTACGTGCAGTTGGCCGAAGGAATCCTGGGCCACCCCCGGGGCTTGCAGCAACACATCCTGAAGCGGAGCATCCGCACCCTGTGGCAATGCGGCGATGGTCTGGGTGTCGAAGTGGTAGGCCGTAGTGCCGGTCTCCGGGTTCAGGGTGTCGCGGGCCTGGTTCAGGCGCCGGCTCTCCACCTTGATCTCACCCAGCTGCGCAGTGGCGGTCGAAGCAGCTGGCGCCGCGGTCGCTACCGGCGCTGCCGTGGTACTCGCCACGGGCGCTGCGCTGGTGCCGGCTGCTGGTGTGTCGTCGGCGGATGCGATGTGACTGAAAGACAAGAAAAGGCATAAGCCTGCCGCCACGGGCAGGACCAAGGATAAGCGGTTCATGACTCGCTCCTCTGAATCGGGCGCAGCTCAAACAAGGCGCGCCCGCGGGAATGGGTATAGGGCCTGGGCGTGATACGCACGCGCAGGCATCACCAGCCTTCGAGGCCGGTTCAAACGATTTGGAGAAGCTTCAGCGAGTGGGCGGGGCGCGGGACGGAGGCGTGAGGTAGGCAGAGTGGCGCGGCAGCACGGCGAAGACCACCGGCAGCAGCGCGAAACCAAGCAGGGCGGGGACCAGCGCCGGTTTCAGGTCCGGCGTGTTGGAATCCAGGGCGTTGTGGCCCAGCACATGGCACACCGGACAGCGCAGGTCGTCCGCGGCGGTCCGGTGGTTATGGGTCGCCTCCACGGAGTACAGCGCCACCGTGCAGCCCAAGGCGAGCAACAGCAGCCAGGCGCGCCAATCGCGCAGGCGGTTCACAGGGGTGTTGAATCGCTGTCCCATCTTTACCTTTATATGCCAAGCGACCGGGGCGTACAACTGCAGGTTTAGAGCGCGGGGTAGGCCGGGAGTTCCCCCTCAACCTGCCCGGCGCTAAGGGGAATACCTGCTGTCGCCGCATGGCACCCGCATGGGAGCATGTCCTATCCGTAACATGCTCTTTCCCGCCGGATGTCCAAGCCCCTCAAGATCCTCTCGATAGTCGTCGGCAGTGTGGTCGCGGTCCTGATCCTGGGGTCCATCGCCCTATCGCTCTATGTCCGCACCGATGACTTCAGATCTAGGGTAGAGGCGGGCACCACGCGAGCCATGGGCATGCAGTTCAGCATCGAAGGGGCCTTGAACGTCGGTCTCTTCCCCGCACCCCACATCACGATGCAGGGCGTCCACGTCCACAATCGTGGCACGGAACTCGCATCTGTCGATGAAGTACATCTGCGGATGTCATTGCTATCCCTGTTCAGGAAGCGTGTGGATATCACCGTATTGCACCTGGACCGTCCACACATCCTCGTCGAGCGGGGCAGTGACGGCATCTTCAATGTCAAGCGCAGCACGCCGCCCTATGTACGCCGGCCCCATGGCCCCATGGAGATAACCGTCACCGACGCGGATATCCGTTTCCAGGGCGGCGAGCCTGGCCTCATGGCTGAAGGCCACGGCTGCGATGCACAGATGCATGACGTGCGCACCGAAGCGCCGGATGGTCGGAACATCCTGCAGCGCATCAGCTTCACCGGTGACATGACTTGCCACGATGCGGAGGCCGACGCCGCCGGTCGGCAGGTGGTGGCCACGGGTGTCAAAGCCGGCGCCACAGCGGGCGGTGCCATCCTCGTGTTGCAGTCTTTCTCCCTGAAACTACTGGGTACCCAGGCCACCGGCAACCTGCACATGGATCTCACTCACGAGCCTGACCATTACGCCGTCAGTTACTCAGTGCCGGGCTTCGATGTGGCCAAGATCTTCCAGGCCCTGAAGCTTAAGGACATCGCGGAAGGTCACGCAGACCTCAGGGGCGAGCTGTCCTTCGCCGGCAGTGAGCACAAGGAATTGACCCAGAGCCTTTCTGGGCATGCATTCCTGTACGCCAAGGAGATCGAGCTGCACGGCTACGATCTCGACGGCGAGCTGAGTCGCTTCGAGTCCAGCCAGCATTTCGACCTCTTGGATCTGGGCGCTGTGTTCTATGCGGGGCCCCTGGGACTGGTGGCCACCAAGGGATATGATTTTGCCAGCATCAAACGCAAGGGCGGCACCAGCCACATCCACGTATTAGTTGCTCGCGTGAAGGTGGAGAAGGGCGTCGCCACAGCGGAAGACGTGGCCATGTCCACGGACAGGTATCGCATGGCTGCCCAGGGCGCGGTGGACCTGCCGAAACAGGAATTCGACGACGTCACCGCGGCGGTGGTGGACGCCCAGGGTTGCGTCATCGCTGAGCAGAAGATCAGCGGCACGTTCAAGAAGCCGAAGTTGCAGAAACAGAGCATGCTCAAGGTACTGACCGGCCCTTTCCGCACCCTCGGCCGCAAAGCCAAGTCCCTGGTCTCGAAACCTGGCTGCAAGGTCTTCTATTCGGGTTCCGTGATCCCTTACTGACCCCCGGGTCCTTGGGGCGGTAAGGACTCCGCTCTATAATGCTCTCCATCAGATTGGGGAGAGACGCCTTGGTCACAGCTTCCTGCCATTGCGGCGCCATACGCATCGAGGTCGAGGCGCCGACGGAGGTGACGGAGTGCAACTGCTCCATCTGCCGCCGTACAGGTGGGCGTTGGGCTTATTACTCGCCGAGTCAGGTGCGTGGCTTGCCGCCGGAAGGCGCCACCGATACCTACATCTGGGGTGACCGTTGCCTGGTGCTGCACCGTTGCCGGCGGTGCGGCTGTGTCACCCACTGGTCGCCGGTGGACCCAGCCTTGGACCGGATGGGAGTCAACGTGCGCTTGATGGATCCAGAGATCACGGCTAAGGCGCGGCTGCGGCACATCGATGGGGCGGATACCTGGAAATATCTCGATTGAGCGAGGGGAGAGTGATGAGACTCGAGTTCCGAAAATGGATCTGGTGGGTATGGCTGGCGACGGGTTGTCTGCTCACCGCCGGCGTCTTCGGCTGGGCTCTGGGCTTCACGCTCGCCATCGGCCTCACGCTGATCCAGCTCGTCATCTTCATTGCCATGAAGCGTAGCCTCACGGCGTTCCCGGTGCAGGTGCGTCTCGTCTATCTCCTGCTATTGCTGGTCGCGTTCCCTGAGCCCCTGCGGCTCATCTACTGGTTGCCGGCCGTCGGCACCTGGGTCCTGGTGTTGTTCGCCTACTGCCCCATGGCCCGCACTCTCTCGCTCATGCCCTGGAACCGGAAGGAGCCCTTCTCCCTCGCGCTGCTGAAGCGGACTGTGCTCAAGCCCCCCACCACTGGAAGTTTCCTGCAGACGAGTTGAGTTTTCCTTACCAGGTGAGATCCACTCCGAGATAGCCCAGCGCATTGCTCGCACCGGCGAAGCTGTGGCCGACTGAGAAGATGAGACTCGTGTGGCCGTTGAACCTATAGCCGCCACCCAGGTTGAGCGCCGTCCAACCCGCCGCGCCCGTACCCGTCGAGCCCTGTGAATAGATCTCGCCGCCCAGGTTCCAGGCATCGTTGAGCTGCTTCTGCACCTGCCATCCACAGTAGAAATAATCCCGCTGGCGTGGGGCGCGATTCAGGGTCCAGCCACCGCCACCGTAGCTGCTCCAGCCCTGACCCCAGTTCTTCTCCAGCCATATGGGGAACTGATACGAGACTTGGCCGTTGCCGAGACCCTTGTTGGCATCGCCTGTGGGCAAAACCACGGCTGGATAGATCGCGATCTCCGGCGAGTCATCCGTCTCCTTATGGAAGCGCCATTTCAGCGCCACCCTGAGGTCGCCGATGCCGAACTCGGAAGGCCCATTCTCCGGCACTTCGCGCGTGAAGCCGCCCTGGATGTTCAAGTGCATGTCCGGCCAGATGCCGTAGTTGAAGTCCGCCGTGGGTGCGGATTCCTCGTCGCCATCTCGGGCGCGGTCCAGGGTGAAGGCTGGGATGATCTCGA
>DASYCJ010000074.1:0-17500 GCA_036500225.1 Gammaproteobacteria bacterium | reverse complement strand
CCTCGTTCCGCTTGTCGCGGTAGCGGTGGCGTTTGTCGCTGGACTACGTTGGCGGTGGCAGACCCCCGTGTTGTTGCTAGCTGGTGTCGCGGTGATATACGGCGGCGTACACATGTCTGCTTTAACGATCACCACGAAACTGGATGACCGATATCATTACATCGCCAATGGCGATACGCTGAATCTCGCACGGCGTGGCCCCTATTTGTATCTTGTCGGTGAATATGCGCGGTCGGTTGCGCTTGTGGGAAGCCCACCTTCCCGTGCTGAAGTCACTGCCGCACTGGCAACCGTGAATCCTCATGTACCTTTCGCGCCCACTGCCCCGCTGAAGGCGCCGCGTGATATCTATGTATTCATGATGGAGACACTGTGGGATCCGTCTCTTCTGACGGCAGCACACTTCAGCCGTGACCCGTTCGCTCCCGCCTATCGGGCGCTGTGGGAACAAGCTGGAGAGAGTAAGTCCATGGTGCCGGTATTCGGCCGTGGCACGCCTAACTCGGAGTTCGAGGTGCTCTGCGGCGAGCCAGCTTACGATTGGGGGACGGTGTTCGAGAGCGGGATGCATCGCTCAACCTTCTGTCTACCGCAGCTCCTTGCGCACATGGGCTACCGCACAGACGCCATCACGCCGGATACCTATGGGGTCTGGGACCGTGGTGATGCGCTTCGGTCCGTCGGCTTCGAGAGGTTCTATGATGATCAAAATCTCGATGCTAATGACCAGAACGGAGACTTCCTCTCCGACCAATCATTGTTTGAGCAGACAGACCGTCTGTTAAGTACTGAAGGATGGAGTGGCCCTCGATTAACGTATATTTCCACGGATAGCGGTCACTATCCCTACGAACTCAATACTCTAAAGCGACCAGCGCAGATAACCAGCCGCTCGGCGAACTCCTTGGTTACCGCCTACGCGAACGTCGTCTATTACGATACCGGTGAGCTCGCGGCCTACATCCAGCAGATTCGTCTGCGTGACCCGAACGCCATAATCGTGGCGTTCGGCGACCATCTGCCTATCCTCAACAGCAATCTTAGTGACTATGCCCAATCCAATTTGATGACCGGGAACCCTATTAATTTCACTCCGGTCATGCAAGAGACTCACCAAAGCACACCGCTCTTGGTCATCGATGGCAAACGGGGCCCGCTCAAACTTGGGCACATCTCCTTATTCGAGATGCCGCACCTGCTGTTGTCTCTGCTAGGCGTGACGGATCCCACCTTATTCGACGTGTTTTTACCTCCCGCCCACATCCATCTCCGGCCTGGAAACCACCACCTGCTTGTAGTACCGGAGGCGGGTGCCCCCGAATTCTGTGATGACGCGCCTGTCTCTGGTCTGTGCCGCCAAGCTGATCTGTGGGACAAAAACATGCAGACACTGCGAGCTGATCAGCTTGCGGGTTCGCGATACGCCATGGAATCTCTCTATCCGACAGGCACCAACGTCCTGGACGCGCTGGACAGTCATATCGACTATTTGTCAAAAGAGTCGGGGCAGCCTTCTTGCGACATCAAGGTTCTGGGTTGGGGGCCGGAAGCGACCACGTGGGGAGACAAGTTCAATGTGCTTCCAGATGGCAGTTCGAGCTTCTCGATGACCTACACTGGGAATGCCGAGGACCTGCATGCTTGGCTGGATTCCACGCCACTGCATGTAGTAGGCACTGCTGGAGCGCTACGTCTTTCGTTGCACAGCCGGTTTCCACTGTTAGTTCCTGGCACGCATCGCCTCACGGTCGCATGTAACGACAATCCAGCCCAGATCGAGGTCGGGAGCTTCCGCGTCAGGCTCTGACCGGACGCACCGCTAGGACCTGCTGCGCTTGGCTCCCTTTGCGAGCGGACATCTCTGCCAGCCCCACCTCCCGGGTCGAACTTGGCATGTGGACTCACGGATACGCTGGTGGCGGACGTCTCGGGTATCGGGCCACTTAGGGGGCTCTGGCAGGCGGTCTAGCCTGGGGTGGGCCGGGAAGCCGAGAAATGTCGTTTTTGCCCCCTTCAAAGTACATCTTTGAGGCGGTCGGCTGCCGAAACCCGGGCTATGGGACCATCTGGACGCCGGTAGGTCATTGAAATAGCTTGCCAAACGGGCCCCGGCTGCTAAAATAGCCGCCCTTTCGTCCCAGCCTATTTCCCGGGGCGAAACTCATGAATCCAGAGGGTCCTAGTCATGTCGAGAGTCTGCCAGGTTACGGGCAAAGCCCCGACCACCGGTAACAACGTCTCGCACGCCAATAACAAGACGCGTCGTCGTTGGCTGCCGAACCTGCATACCCATCGTTTCTGGCTGGACGCTGAGAAGCGCTTCGTGCGCCTACGCGTGTCCTCCAAAGGTATGCGTACTATCGACAAGCTGGGCATCGATGCCGTGGTCGAAGAGATCCGGTCCCGCGGCGAGAAGGTTTGAGGTAAACAAACATGCGTGAGAAGATCAAACTCGTTTCCAGCGCCGACACCGGCCACTATTACACCACCACCAAGAACCGCCGCTTGCATCCGGATAAGATGGAAGTGAGCAAGTTCGATCCGGTCGTGCGCAAGCATGTGAAGTACAAAGAAGCCAAGATTAAATAAGCTTCTGGCACCTGATAAAGAAAAACCCGCCTCGAGGCGGGTTTTTCATTTTTGCGCTTGGAGCTGTAAATCAGGCCGTGGCGCGCTGCATCGAATAACTACGCAGGTGCGCAGCAAAGTCCTGCAGGGAAGCGATGCCGCTGGCTTCCGCCTCGTGGCACCACTGCTTGAAGGAATGCAGCAGGGTGTCATTGCTCTGGGCGTTGTCGTCCCACAGCTTCTCGAGCTTCACGCGGAACTCGTATACCGTGTCCAGGGCCTTGCTGCGGGCCAGGGCCAGGCGCAGGCGACGTTCTTCCATAGGCTTCAAGAGACCGCGATCGCGGATCATGAGCTTGCGGGTGCCAGCCAGGAGGCGGTTACGCATGGCGCCGGCGCCACGCTTCTCCTGCTTGTAGGCGGGGACGATCACGCTACGGCCGTAATGGCGCAGCACGTGCAGTCGATTCAGGATCACGGCCTCAACCGTATCCAAGCCTACCTGGGCGTCCTGGTTCATGACCGGGGTGGGCGCCACGCGACGCACGTCCACCAGCCCTAAGGCCTTCAGGGCACGGATATAGATCCAGCCGATGTCGAACTCGAAGGAACGCAGGGCGAACTTGGCCGAACTCGGGAAGGCATGGTGGTTGTTGTGCAATTCTTCACCGCCCAGGATCACGCCCCAGGGGAGCACGTTGGTAGCGGCGTCCTTGCACTCGAAGTTGCGATAGCCATAGAAGTGGCCGATGCCATTGACGACGCCAGCGGCGAAGAACGGGATGGCCATCATCTGCACTGCCCAGATGGTGATGCCGAGGACGCCGAACAGGGCCACGTCCACGATCAGCATGATGGCGACGCCGAGCTTGCCGTGAGCGGTATAGACCTTGCGCTCGACCCAGTCTTCCGGGGTGCCGCGGCCGTATTTCTCGAGGGTCTCCGGGTTCTTGGCTTCCTCGCGATAGAGCTCGGCGCCTTCCAGGACCACTTTCTTCAAGCCCTTGAACTTGGGGCTATGGGGGTCTTCAGCGGTCTCGCAGACTGCATGGTGCTTACGGTGCACAGCCACCCATTCCTTGGTCAGCATGCCCGTGGATACCCACAGCCAGGCGCGCATCACGTGGCTGACCAGCGGGTGCATGTCGAGCCCCCGGTGGGTAGCGGTACGGTGCAGATAGAGGGTGACGCTGATGATGGTGAAATGGATCATCAGGGTGGCGACCACGAAGTACGCCCACACCGGGAGACCTAAGAGACCATGTAGGAGGATATGCAACTGATTGACCTTCTTTTAGGCTACTAATGATTATGTGAACTATAGGCGATGGTGTCCGACACGTCTATCAGGCCTTTCCTGATGCTTGCAAAGCTTGGCCTAAGGCCGTAAAAAGACCCCTCCCGCCGCCTGGGCTGCGCAAAACATAGCCAGCCTGGGGAGCCATCAAAACCGCCGCCACGGGTACATTTCCGAGAACCATGGCAAGAGATGACACTAATCCATTGGTGAAGGTAGAGGGCCTCTACCGATACTATGGGGCCCGTTGCGCCGTTTCCAACCTGAGCTTCTCGCTCGCCAAGGGCGAGATCCTGGGGCTGCTAGGACCCAACGGGGCCGGCAAGACCAGCACCCTCCAGATGCTGGCCGGGCACCTCGCCCCCAGCGCCGGGCGCATCGAAATCGCGGGCATCGACCTCCTAGATGAGCCCCTCAAAGCCAAAGCAGCCTTGGGCTATCTGCCGGAACTGCCGCCTCTCTATCCTGACCTCACGGTCGACGAATACCTTTTATATGCCGCGGCCCTGCGCCATGTGCCCCGCGATGCCCAGCGGCAGGCCACGGACCGGGCGCGGGAACGCTGCGGCCTGAAGGACGTGGGTGGCCGGGTCATCGGCAACCTGTCCAAGGGATATCAGCAACGGGTGGGCATCGCCCAGGCCATCCTGCACAACCCGGCGGTGGTGATCCTGGACGAACCGACCGTGGGCCTCGATCCCATCCAGATCCGCGAGATACGCGAACTCATCCGCGAACTCGGCAAGGAACACGGGGTGATGCTCTCGACCCATATCCTCCCGGAAGTGCAGGCGGTGTGCAGCCGGGTGCAGATCATCCACAAGGGCAAGCTGGTATTCAGCGACAGCCTGAAGGCCCTCACGGAACACATGGAAGCGACCAGCTTGGTGCTGGAATGCCGCCAACTGCCAGGTATGAAGGAGCTGCGTGAGCTGCCCGGCATCGCTTCGGTGGAGAAGCTGGATAGCCGCCGCGCGCGGCTCAAGCTCGAGCCCGGTGCCGACCCGGCGGAAGAGATCGCGACTTACGCCGTGAAGAACAAATGGGGCTTGAAGGGCCTCTCGCCCGAGTACAAATCCCTGGAACAGGTATTCGTGGAGCTCACTACTTCCGATGAGCCCGAGGTGGCCGCATGAGCGCCTGGGTCATCGCCTGGCGCGAGCTGCGCAACCTGTTCCTCTCGCCCCTCGCCTGGGTGCTCCTGGCGGTGGTGCAGTTCATCCACGCCTGGATGTTCCTCTCGGCGGTGGAGAACTTCCGCGGTAATGCGGCGAGCGTGGTGGGTGTCACGGACCAGGTGGCAGCCGGACTCTTCAGTATCGCCAGCATCGTGATGCTGCTCATAGTGCCGCTGCTCTCCATGCGGCTCCTGAGCGAAGAACGCCGCAGCGGCAGCCTGACGCTGCTGCTCTCCTCGCCGGTGCGCATGAGCGAAATCGTGCTGGGGAAGTATCTGGGGTTGTTCGGCTTCCTCAGCATCATGGTGCTGATGCTGTTGCTCATGCCCCTGTCCCTCGCAGTGGGCACCCACCTCGACTACGGCAAGCTCGCGGCCTGCGTGCTCGGCTTGCTGCTGCTGGTGGGGGCCTTCGCCGCTGCGGGACTCTTCATGTCCAGCCTCACCCGCCAGCCGACGGTAGCGGCGGTATCGAGCTTCGGCCTGCTCCTGTTCCTGTGGATCATCAACTGGCTGGGCCAGGGTGAAGGCCACTACCAAGGCGTTCTGCATTACCTCTCCTTCACGGACCACTACACCACGCTCTTGCGCGGCAGCTTCGACAGCACGGACGTGATCTTCTATCTGTTGTTCATCACCACTTTCCTGGGACTGACCATCCGGCGCCTGGACACGGCGCGGTTGCAGGCCTGACGCCATGCAGATCACCCCACGCTCCCGCCGCCGCGTCCAGACCCAGAACTTCCTGTTCACACTCTTGTTCGTGGCCGCCATGGGCCTCTTGGGCTGGGCCAGCACCCAGTACGATTTCCACGCGGACTGGACTTATGGCCACCGGAATTCGCTCTCCAGCGCCAGCGTCAAACTGCTCGGCACCCTGAAGCAGCCGCTCTTGGTCACCGCGTATGCACGCAACAACTCTCCGTATCGGGACCCCATCAAACGCTTCTTCGCCAACTACCAGGCGGTGAACCCTGATATCCATCTAGTGTTCGTGGACCCGGACATGGATCCGGCGCGAGCCCGTAGCGAGGGCATCACCAGCGACGGCCAGGTGGTGCTGCAGTATGGCCAGCGCAGCGAGAAGCTGGAGCAGATCAACGAGGCACAACTGGCGGACGCCATCCAGCGTCTGGAACGCTCCACGGACCGCTATGTGGTATTCCTGGCAGGCGACGGCGAGCGTAACCCTTCAGGCGATCACAACTTCGACTTGGGCGACTTCGGCAAGCAGCTCACGGACAAAGGTTTCAAGCTGGAACCTCTCAACCTTGCAGCCAACGCGGGTGTGCCGCAGAACACCGCGGTGCTGGTGATCGCCGGCCCCCAAGCAGACGTGTTCCCGGGAATGCTGAAACTGGTACGGGACTACGTGAAGCGCGGCGGCAACCTCCTGTGGTTAGGCGATCCCGGTCCCTTATATGGGCTCGATCCCCTGGCGGCGGATCTCGGTGTGCACTTCGGCAAGGGCACCATCGTGGATCCGGACACCCAGTTGCTGGGCATCAACGATCCCACCATCACTCTCGTGACCAAATACCCGGAAGACAGCGTGATCGTGACGGGTCTGAGCGTGGGTACCATCTTCCCCAGCGCTACTTCAGTGACCGTGGACAAATCTCCGGACTGGTTGCAGGACCCCTTCCTCCAGACCCTACCCCGTAGCTGGCTCATGACCGGAAAGCTCGCTGGCAGCGTGGGGTTCGACGCGGCGCGTGGCGACAAGCAGGGCCCCCTCTCCATCGGTGTGGCCCTGAGCCGTGCGCTTCCCGGCAAGGGTGAGCAGCGGGTGGTAGTGACGGGCGACGGCGACTTCCTCTCCAACGCTTATCTCGGCAACGCGGGCAACCTGGATCTCGGGCTCGACATCATGAACTGGGTGGCCCACGACGACAGTTTCATCGACATCAATCCGCGCCAGGCACCGGACCTGACCTTGAGCCTCTCCCCCATGGCCCAGGGCCTGATCGGTTTCGGCTTCCTGCTGGTGCTGCCGCTCTTGCTGCTCTTCGCCGGCATCACGGTGTGGATGCGCCGGCGCCGGCGCTGATGTCTCTCGAATCGCGCAGACGGCTGAACCTGGTACTGGTGACTATCGTCGCCGTGCTGGGAGGCCTCGTACTCTTCAAGCCTGGCAGCAAGCACGCCGACGATCAGAAACCGCTGGTAGCGGACAGCCGCGGGTTCCAGAGCATCCGTGTGCAACTGGCAGGCAAGCCCGAGATCGACCTCAGGCGCGAAGGCCAGGCCTGGGGCGTACAGGCACCGGTCATCTGGCCGGCGGACGACGTGCAGGTGCAGGATTTCCTGGACAGCCTGGATGCGCCGGTGGAAGACCACTTCCCCGCCCAGGGCGCCGACCTCAGCAAGTACGGCCTCGACAAGCCACTGGTGAAGATGTGGCTGGATAAGACCGAGTACGACTTGGGCGATCAGCAGCCGGTGAATAAGGAGCGCTACGTGCTCACGGGCGGTGAGATCGAACTCATCGATGACTACGTGTTCTATCGAGTGGCCCGGGACGTCTATGGCTGGATGGATAAGCGCCTCCTGCCGCAGACGGCCCACATCACGGCGATGCAGCTGCCCCGCGCCACCCTCACTAGCGATGCCAAGGGCAACTGGCAGATCGCCCCGGCGGACAAGACTCTCACCTCTGCGGACCTCGCGCGCTTCGTGCAATCCTGGGAAGCAGCGCGGGCTGTGAACGTGGCAGCTATCGGCCACGGCAGAGCTCAAGGTGAGGTGGCGCTCACTTTCGCGGGCCAGAGAGCGCCACTGCGTTTCCAGATCCTGGACGACCCGGACTACCTGGTGCTGGCACGCCCTGATCTCGGCTTCGAGTACCAGCTGGACCTCGGCGTCTCCGGAGGGTTGCTCGCCCCCGGTCATGACATGACTCCTGCTCACGCCGATGCCAATTGAAGTTTCATGCCTGAGTTACCCGAAGTAGAGACCGCCCGGCGCGGCATCGCGCCCTATCTCGAAGGCCATCGCGTGGCCGAGGTGATCGTGCGGGACCGGCGCCTGCGCTGGCCCATCCCGCCGGCCCTCATGAGGGAACTACCCGGGCAACGCATCGAGAGCGTGAGCCGCCGTGGCAAATACTTGCTGCTCAAGACCAAGGCCGGCACCGCCATCCTGCATCTCGGCATGTCCGGCAGCCTGCGTATATTGCCTTCCGGGACTCCACCCCAGAAGCACGATCATGTGGACATCGTCATGGACAGTGGCAAGGCCTTGCGCCTGCGCGATCCCCGCCGCTTCGGCTCCCTGCTTTGGACGAAAGGCGATCCCTCGAGTCACTCGCTGCTTAAGAAGCTCGGGCCCGAACCCTTGAGCGCCGACTTGGACGGGGAGTATCTGTTCGAAAAGTCCCGCGGCCGCAAGGTGGCTGTGAAGCAGTTCGTCATGGACAGCCATATGGTGGTGGGTGTGGGCAACATCTACGCCAGCGAGAGCCTGTTCCTTGCGGCCATCCGGCCGCAGCGTGCGGCGGGGCGCGTGAATGCCAAGGAATACGCGGCACTCGCCCGGGGCATCAAGAAAGTGCTCACCGCGTCCATCAAGGTAGGCGGCACCACTTTGAGGGATTTCGCGCGGGAAGACGGGGAACCAGGCTATTTCAGCCAGCGTCTACGGGTATATGGGCGTGACGGCCAGCGATGCTATCGGTGCGGTGGAACGATTGCGGCTAAAGCGACGGGGCAACGCATGACTTATTGGTGTCCGGACTGCCAGAAGTAGCTAGAATCACCCCATGGGTAATCGCCTTTCCAAGATCTATACGCGTACCGGCGACGACGGCACCACCGGCCTCGGCGACGGTACCCGCGTGCACAAGGACGATGCCCGGGTCGAGGCTTACGGCACCGTAGACGAACTCAACAGTGTCATCGGCATGCTCTTGGCAGAACCGGTGAGCGTCGATATCCGTGGCTGCCTGACACGAGTGCAACATGAACTGCTGGATCTGGGGGGCGAGCTCTGTATCCCGGGTTACACGGCCATCACGCCGGAGCACATCTCACGCCTGGAGAACGAGCTGGACGGCTTCAACGCGCCCCTGCCGCCGCTGAAGGAATTCATCCTGCCGGGCGGCAGTCGCGCTGCGGCAGTCTGCCACCTGGCTCGCACAGTCTGCCGCCGTGCCGAGCGCCGTACCTATAGCTTACATTCCAAGACACCCGTGAGCCCCCACGCCCTCGAGTATCTCAATCGGCTTTCTGATCTGTTATTCGTGCTGGGGCGCGTCATCGCGCGTCATGACAATGGCACCGAAGTACTGTGGAACCATAAACGCACCCAGGACTAGTCTGATATTCCACTGGGGGGAGCCGATCATGCTGCGGATACTCCTGTCCTTCACGCTGATGGTATCGTCCCTCACGGCATACGCCGGCGAAGCCTGCCGCTCGACCCGTTCCGACGAACTGCCCAAGCTGCTCGGTTTCCAGTTGCCGATCCAAGGCGCCATCCCCGGCGGGTGGACCAGCCGGCTCCCTGACACCGTGTCCATGGAAAGCGCGACCACCCCCGGTGATACACCCTCGGTGCGAATCGAACGGGCCATCGAATTCGGCGACTACACCAGTCTCCTGAGCTGCGTGCTCATGGACTTCGCCGGGAAGGATCTCGAGCTGCGCGGCCGCATGCGTACAGAGCACGTGCACGGTCTGGCGGGCTTGTGGTTGCGGCAAGAAGCGAGCCGCGATCCCGTGGCCTTCGCCAACATGCAGGACAAGAAGCTCGAGGGGACGACCGAGTGGACGGAGTATTCGGTCAGCCTGCCACGCAAGCCGGAAGGCCATAGCCTGTCCTTCGGGATCTATCTGTCGGGCACGGGCAAGGTCTGGGTATCGGATCTGCAGCTGCTGGTTGACGGCAAGCCGATCTGGGAGGCCCCTGCGGCCGAGGTACCGCAAACCATCTTCGATACCGACACCCAGTTCGACCAGGGCTCAGGCATCACGCTCCAGACTCTGAGCGGAATCCAGCTGGATAACCTGGTGACACTGGGCAGGGTCTGGGGATTCCTCAAGTACTACCATCCTGCGGTGAGGACCGGACAGCGGCAGTGGGACTACGACTTGCTGCGCATCATGCCGGCTGTGTTGGCGGCGCCGGACCGGACCAGCGGCGATGAGGTCCTGGTCGGCTGGATCAAGAGCCTCGGTCCAGTGCCTGCCTGCAAACCCTGCGGCCATCTCGATACGCACGCGCTGCAGCGTCGGCCTGACCTCGCCTGGATCGGGGATGAACACACGCTAGGCAAGACCTTGAGCCGGGACCTGCGGTGGATCCGAGACAACAACCCGGGCGACTCGCAGTTCTATCTGACGATGGATCCCGAGAACTTCAATCCCATCTTCAAGAATGAACTGCGCTACGAGTCCCTGCAGTTCCCGGATCCCGGTTTCCAGTTGCTGGCATTATTCCGCTTCTGGAACATGGTCCAATACTGGTATCCCTACCGCGACGTGATCGGGGAGGACTGGGGCAAGGTACTCGAGGACTCCATCCCACGGCTCGCATTGGCCCCGGATCGCGCGGGCTACGTGCGGGAGATGATGGCGCTGATAGCCTCGGTGCATGACACCCATGCGAGCCTGTGGAGCTCGCTGGACGCCCGCCCTCCCATCGGGGACTGCCACCTGCCGGTGCAGCTGCGGTTCATCCGGGGCGAGCCCGTGGTGACAGGGCCGCTTGATGGCGATGCGGGCAAGACCTCGGGGCTGCAGGCGGCGGACGTGATCACTCAGCTCGACGGCACGCCAGTGAGCACACTCGTGAAACGGTGGAGCCCCTACTATGGCGCCTCCAACCAAGCCGCGCTCCTCCGGCAGATCGCCACCACCATGACCCAAGGGGCCTGTGGCGATACCCACATCGGCGTCCGCCGGAATGGCAAGGACATGGAACTCAGCACCAAACGCGTGATGCCGGCGGACATAGACTCCGACTACGTGACCCATGACCTGCCGGGGCCGACGTTCCGGCGGCTCTCGCCTGACGTCGCCTACTTGAAACTGTCCACGGCGAAAGCGGCGGATGCGGCGGACTACGTCAAGCAGGCCGCTGGAGCCAAGGCCCTGATCATCGATATCCGGAACTATCCCTCTGAGTTCATGGTGTTCGCACTGGGTTCGCTGTTGGTACAGCGGGAGACGCCCTTCGCGCGCTTCACCGGTGGTGACCTCAGCAACCCCGGCGCATTCCACTGGACCTTGCCTGTGTCGCTGACGCCGGCCAAACCTCACTTTGCGGGCAAGATCGTGATCCTGGTGGATGAGACGAGCCAGAGCCAGTCGGAATACACGAGCCTGGCGTTCCGCTCGGTGCCTGGCGCGATCGTGGTGGGCAGCACCACGGCCGGCGCCGATGGCGATATCTCAGAGATCCGCCTGCCCGGGGGTCTCAGCACGGTATTCAGTGGCATCGGTGTGTTCTATCCCGACAAACGTCCGACGCAACGCGTCGGCATCGTGCCAGACGTGGTGGTGATACCCACTCTGGCCGGGATACGCGCAGGGCGCGATGCGGTACTGGAGAAAGCCTTGCGCCTTATCCTGGGACCCAAAGTCCCGGACGCCGAGATACAGAAGCTATATGCGGGGTCTTGAAGCGGTCTAGCGCGCCCCAGCCTGCTTTTCACGGATGTCTTGTAGAGCTTCGCAAAGCTGCTTGCCTGCATCCAAGATGCGCGGCGTAGAGCGGGATATCCAGTCGTCGTTCAGCACCAGGAAGTTACCCTGCTTGGTGGCCGCGAGGTTTGGCCACCTCTGCCAGTCTTTGAAGCGCTGCTGCTCATCCCCCTCCCCATTTCCGGTGGCGACGACCTGGGGATTCCGGGCCAACACCGACTCGAGGCTCACGGCGGGAGCGAGATCCGTGAGATCCGCGAACACGTTGCGTCCGCCGCAGGTCTCGATGATCCGACTGATGCTCTGACCACCGCCCACGGTGAACAGGGGTTGGGTCGATATCTCATAGAACACTGTGAGGGGCGCCTTATCCGCATAGCGGCGGCGCAAAGCGTTGAGGCGGGTGCGGAAATCCTCGGCCGCGAGTTCCGCCTGATCCCGGTGGCCGGTGGCGATACCCAGTGTCTCGAGGTTGGTGGCGATATCCGGCAGTTCATGGGTGCCGATGGCGAGAACCTGGAGCTTGAGGGTCCGCAGTTTATCTATGAGGGGCTGGGGGGTGCCGCCCTGCCAGACCAATACCAGGTCCGGCTTCAGCGCTATCAGCTTCTCGATGTCTACGTGGAAAGCATCACCCAAGCGCGGCACTTGCTTCACAGCAGCGGGATAGTCGCTGTATTCCACAGTGGCGATCAGATCGCCGCCTGCTCCAACATCGAATAGGAGTTCCGAGAGATCCGGCGCGAGGCTCACCACCCGGGTGGCGGGCGCAGGCAGTACCAACTCGACGCCGTCCGCACCTTTGACGTGCAGCTCCGCCGCCGATGCCGCAAACGGGATCAGCAGAAGCGAAAGCACTAAGAAGTTATTTCTTACCAAGACCACGAGAAGATACTGAATAGTCCGTATATGACGAGCCAGATGATGAGCGTGCGGCGCACCAGCCCGAGAGCAGACTTGAGACGGGTGATGCCGGTCTCCTCTCCCACCACGCCGCGCACAGCGCCCAAGCCGCTGAATACCAGCACGTCGTCACTCACCTGGAAGAAGTGCAGGTTGCAGTCATGGTAGTAGGCCTTGAGGTCCGAGACCGCGTCCTCGAAGCTACCCGCCAGTGCATATCCCAAAGCCGTAAGGTGCGCCGGTAACCAATCCAGCATGCCGAGCAGGCGCGCGGCGGTGGCACCCGCCTCCACGGTCTCTCCCGGCACGGGACGGCGTTTCAGGAGATCCGCACAGCGATACATGACTGCACCGCCAGGCCCAAGGATGCTGAACCAGAACAGCACGCCGAACTGGCGGGCGTTGGCTTCGCGGAATATACGTTGGGTGACAGCCTGGGTGCGTTCGACGGGTGAGGCGGGCGGCGCCGCGTCCAGGATCTCGGTGGCCACGGCAGTGGCACGAGCCTCGTCGCCGGTCTGCACTGCATCTATATAGGCTTGGCCCTGGGCGTGCAGGTCACGTGGTCCTAAGCAGAACCAGAACACGGCGGCGGCGAACAGGAAGCCGAAGCCTTCCCAGATGTGGGTGAGGAGATCCCCCAGCACGATGCAGATCACCGCCGGCACCAGCACGATCAGCAAGGTGCCTGCGGTGGCACGCGCGGGATCAGGGCTGTGCACCAGGCCGATGAAGGTCTCAGAATAGGCGCGGAACCAGCGCGCGTCGCGCACCGTCTCCAGATTGCGCAGCACCTGATCCAGGAGCAGCGCGAACAAGGCAGCGAGGAAACTCATGGTGAGCTAGTAGACCCGGCGCGAGGCTGGCTTGCAAGTATGTCGCGGTAGCGTGCCCAGTCGAAGGCGGGACCGGGATCGGTCTTGCGGCCCGGCGCGATGTCGGAGTGACCGACGATGCGCGCGGTGGTGATGCCGGGATAGGCCTGGATCAGCGCAGCACTGACACAGGCCAGCGCCGGATACTGCGCCGCGGCATAGGGCGTGGATTCGTCACCCTCGATCTCGATGCCGATGGAGAAGTCGTTGCAGGCGTCGCGGCCCTGGTAGTTGGACGCGCCGGCGTGCCAGGCACGCTTGTGGAAAGGCACGAACTGCACCAGCGAACCATCACGACGGACGAGCAGATGCGCCGCCACCTTGAGGCCGGCGATGTCTTTGAAGTAGGGATGGGCATCCTTGGGCAGCGTTCCTAAGAACAACTGCTCGATCCAGGGGCCGCCGAACTCACCGGGCGGGAGGCTGATGCCGTGGATCACCAGGAGGTCGATGGCAGTACCGGCAGGCCGCTCGTCATGATGGGGCGAGGGCCGGAACTCGGCGCCTGAGATGAGACCAGTGCTGATATCCACCTGGGACTGCATAGCCTTAAGTATCCCTCATGGGAGGCGGTTTGCGTGTTGCTGTATGTGGCCAAATGCGCAAGACTTTACATACTGACCCCCCGGGAACCGCCCATGTCCCAGCTCCGCACACCTGCCCTCCGGGAGATGCTCGCCGGCCTCATCCAGGCGCCCTCCGTGAGCAGCGTCAACCCCGACTTCGACATGAGCAACCAGACCGCCGCCGAGCGCATAGCCGGCTGGCTGGCGACGGCGGGCTTCGAGGTGCGCCTGCAGCCGATCCCGGGACACCCGGGCAAGATGAACGTGATCGGCGTGCTGGGCCGAGGCCCCGGCGGCCTGGTGCTGGCGGGCCACATGGACACGGTGCCCTATGACCAGGGCCGCTGGGCTTCCGATCCCTTCATCCTCACGGAACGGGACGGCAAATACTTCGGGCTCGGCATCAGCGACATGAAGGGCTTCATCGGCATCGCCATCGCGGCGGCGGCGAAGCACAAGGCACAGGAACTCAAGCAGCCGCTGATCATCATCGCCACTGCCGATGAAGAGAGCAGCATGTGCGGCGGCCGGGCACTCGCGGAAGCGGACCTGCCCAAGGCCCGCTACGCCATCATCGGCGAGCCGACAGCGCTCAAGCCCGTGCATATGCACAAAGGCATCCTCATGGAGGCCGTGCGCCTCGTGGGCCGCTCGGGACATTCCAGCGACCCCAGCCTCGGCAACAACGCCCTGGAAGGCATGCACAAGGCCATCGAGGGCCTGCTCAAGTACCGCGGCGAGTTGCAGCACCGGCATCACGATCACCACTTCAAGGTGCCGACCCCTACCCTGAACCTGGGTCACATCAAGGGCGGCGATAACCCCAACCGTATCTGCCCGGAGTGTGAACTGCACTTCGACGTGCGCATCCTTCCGGGCATGACGGTGGAAGGCGTGCGCCAGGAAGCCCGTGCGCGGCTGACGGAAGCCTTGCAAGGCAGCGGTCTGGAAGTACAGTTCCGCAGTCTGTTTGCAGGTACTGACCCATTGCAGACGCCCGGCACCTCGGAGCTGGTGAAAGCTGCGGAAGATCTCACGGGCCACAAGGCGGAAGCAGTCGCCTTTGCCACCGAAGGCCCCTTCCTGCAGAAACTTGGCATGCAGACCGTGATCCTGGGACCCGGTGACATCGACGTGGCCCACCAGCCCAATGAGTGGCTGCCCATGGCCAACATCGACCCCACCTTCGCCATGCTGGAGCATTTCATCCAGCGGTTCTGCATCACGCCCGAAGCTAAATGAGCGCTAACGACGCCTTCATCCGCCGCGACCTCAAGGTGCTGTGGCACCCCTGCACGCAGATGAAAGACCACGAGGCCATGCCGCCCATACCTATCCGGCGTGGCCAGGGGGTATGGCTGGAAGACTTCGAGGGCCACCGCTATCTCGATGCGGTGAGCTCCTGGTGGGTGAACCTCTTTGGCCATTCCAATCCGCGCATCAACGCCGCCCTCACCCAGCAGTTGGAAGAACTGGAGCATGTGATCCTCGCGGGCTTCAGCCATACCGCCGTGGTGGAGCTTTCCGAAAGGCTGGTGAAATTGGTCCCACCCGGCCTCACCCGCTGCTTCTACGCAGACAACGGTTCCTCCGCTGTGGAAGTGGCGGTGAAGATGAGCTTCCACTACTGGAAGAACCTGGGCAAACCTAAGAAGACTCGCTTCATCACCCTCTCCAACAGCTACCACGGCGAGACGCTGGGGGCCTTGGCCGTCGGCAATGTGGAACTCTATAAAGAGACGTACAAGCCGCTGCTCATGGACGTGGTCACGGTGCCGAGCCCGGACTGCTATACCCGTGAAGCGGGCGAGAGCTGGGAGAACCATACGCGGAAGATGTTCGCGCATATGGAGCAGGCCCTAGAGGAGCACGCACACGAGACTGCGGCGGTGATCCTGGAGCCCCTGGTGCAATGCGCTGGCTACATGCGCATGTACCACCCTATATACCTCAAGCTCCTCAGGGAAGCCTGCGACAGGCACGGGGTCCACCTCATCGCCGACGAGATCGCCGTGGGGTTCGGCCGTACCGGCACCCTCTTCGCCTGCGAGCAGGCGAGCATCACCCCTGACTTCTTGTGCCTCTCCAAAGGTCTCACAGGCGGTTATCTGCCTCTCTCGGTGGTCATGACCCGGGAAGCCGTCTACGATGCCTTCTATGACGACTACACCAAGCTGAACGCCTTCCTGCATTCCCACAGCTATACGGGCAACGCCTTAGGCTGCCGGGCGGCACTCGCGACCCTGGATATCTTCCGGGACGACGACGTCATCACCCACAACTGGACCCTCTCAGAATGCATGCGCAAAGCCGCAGCATCGCTATTAGACGAGCGGCATGTGGGAGATGTGCGGCAGACAGGCATGATCCTGGCTATCGAGATGGTGCGGGAAAAGAAAGGCATGCGTCCCTACCCCTGGCAGGAACGCCGGGGCCTGAAGGTGTACCAGCACGCCCTGAGACGCGGCGTGCTGCTGCGCCCAGTGGGAAACGTTGTGTATTTCATGCCGCCCTACGTGATAACGCCGGAAGAGATCGAGTTCATGGCGCAGGTGGCCAAGGAAGGTATCGCGTTGGCGGTCGCCGATTGATGCGCACCATCCGGGTGTTCCACAGCGCTCCCCTGAAAGGCAAGGAACGGATGACCTTGGACGGCGCAGCCGCCAAACACCTGCTCACGGTACTGCGCCTCAAGGCTGGTGCCGAGTTCGTGCTCTTCGACGGTTCCGGTTTCGAATACGAGGCGGTGCTGGAACTGGCGGACAAGAAGCAGGCGTTGGTGAAGATCCTCAAGATTCACGGCCCCGTGGTGGAGTCTCCGCTGCACGTGACCCTGGTACAGGGCGTGTCCCGGGGCGAGCGCATGGACTACACGGTGCAGAAAGCCGTGGAACTGGGCGTGGCGGCCATACAGCCCGTCCTCACAAGCCGAAGTGTGGTGAAGCTGGACGAAGCCAGCGCCGAGAAGAAACGTGTCCACTGGCAGGCAGTAGTGGCTAGCGCCTGCGAACAGTCCGGTCGGGTACGGGTACCGGAAGTGGCGCTGCCGGAATCCCTGCCGACCTATCTAGGCAAGCAGCGGGAACTTGGTCTGCGGCTCATGTTGGACCCTATGGCTGAATCTGGCCTGGACGGCTTCGGCCGCCCTGCCGATGCCAAGGTCTCACTCCTGGTAGGGCCGGAGGGCGGTTTAAGCGATCCGGAGATCGCTCTCGCCGCCCAGGCTGGATTCAAGGGCATGCGGCTAGGGCCGCGCATCCTGCGCACCGAGACGGCGGCGTTGGTGGCTTTGAGCTTGCTTCAATCGGAATGGGGCGATCTGGCTTAAGGGCTCAGGCTTCATCGCCGGTCTTCTCAAACCAGCGTTCCAGCCTTTTCAGATACGGTCGACTGATCGTAAACCAGCACATCATTCCTGCGATGATCCCGCCCATGGCGCAGATGCCCACGATATCGCCCGCGGAAGCGGG
>DASYCJ010000073.1:0-4482 GCA_036500225.1 Gammaproteobacteria bacterium | reverse complement strand
GAACCTTAAATTCAGAGAATCCTGAGGTCCGACCATGCAACTCAATCCCTCCGAGATCAGCCAGCTCATCAAGCAGCGCATCGAGAAGTTCGACGGCGAGGCGGAAGCCCGCAACGTCGGCACGGTGGTGAGCGTGACGGATGGCATCGTGCGCGTGCACGGCCTGCAGGGCGCCCAGTACGGCGAGATGCTGGAGTTCCCCAAGAATACCTTCGGCCTGGCGCTCAACCTCGAGCGTGACTCGGTCGGCGCGGTGGTGCTGGGTGACTACAAGCACATCGTGGAAGGCGACATCGTCAAGACCACGGGCCGCATCCTGGAAGTGCCGGTGGGCAAGGAGATGCTGGGCCGCGTGGTGAACTCCCTGGGCGAACCCATCGACGGCAAGGGCGCCATCAACGCCAAACTGAGTTCGCCCATCGAAAAGGTGGCGCCAGGCGTAATCGAGCGTAAGTCGGTAAGCCAGCCGGTGCAGACCGGCCTCAAGGCCATCGACGCCATGGTGCCGGTGGGGCGCGGCCAGCGCGAACTGATCATCGGTGACCGTCAGACCGGCAAGACCGCCGTGGCGGTGGACGCGATCATCAACCAGAAGGGCAAGGACCTGTTCTGCATCTACGTGGCCATCGGCCAGAAGAACTCGTCCATCGCCAACGTGGTGCGCAAACTCGAAGAAGCCGGCGCCATGGAATACACCATCGTGGTGGCAGCTTCGGCCTCCGAGTCCGCGGCCATGCAGTACATCGCGCCCTACGCGGGCTGTGCCATGGGCGAGTACTTCCGCGACCGCGGTATGGACGCCCTGATCATCTATGACGACCTCACCAAGCAAGCCTGGGCCTACCGTCAGGTGTCCTTGCTGCTGCGCCGCCCGCCGGGCCGCGAAGCCTACCCGGGCGACGTGTTCTATCTGCACTCCCGTCTGCTGGAGCGTGCTGCGCGCGTGAACGCCGAGTACGTGGAGAAGTTCACCAAGGGTGAGGTGAAGGGCAAGACCGGTTCGCTCACCGCATTGCCGATCATCGAGACCCAGGCTGGCGACGTGTCCGCCTTCGTGCCGACCAACGTGATCTCCATCACCGACGGCCAGATCTTCCTGGAGACCGACCTGTTCAACTCCGGCATCCGCCCGGCCATCAACGCCGGCATCTCGGTTTCCCGAGTCGGCGGTGCGGCTCAGACCAAGATCATCTAGAAGCTCGGCGGCGGCGTGCGCCTGGCGCTGGCCCAGTTCCGTGAGCTGGCGGCCTTCGCCCAATTCGCCTCGGACCTGGACGAAGCCACCCGCAAGCAGCTGGATCGCGGCCGTCGCGTGGTCGAGCTCATGAAGCAGAAGCAGTATTCGCCCTTGAGCACCGCTGACATGGCGCTGTCCCTGTATGCCGCCAACGAGGGCTACCTGGACGACGTGGAAGCGAACAAAGTGGTGGCCTTCGAGGCCGCCATGCACAGCTACTTCGCTTCCAAGTTCGGCGCGCTGCGCGACAAGATCAACGTCAGCGGCGACTACGACAAGGACATCGAAGCCGGCTTGAAGAAAGCGGTCGAAGACTTCAAGAAGACCCAGGCCTAAGCGGAAGCGGACAGCACGATGGCTAGCCCAAAAGAGATCCGGACGCAGATCAAGAGCATCCGGAGCACGCAGAAGATCACCAAGGCCATGGAGATGGTCGCGGCGAGCAAGATGCGTAAAGTGCAGCAGCGCATGGCGGCTTCGCGCCCCTATGCCAAGCGCATGCGTCAGGTGATCGGCCACCTCGCCAAGGCCAACCCCGAGTATCGCCATCCCTTCATGGTGGAACGCGAAGTGAAGCGCGTCGGCTTCATCGTCATCTCCACGGACCGCGGCATGTGCGGCGGCCTCAACGTCAATCTGTTCAAGGCGGCTGTGGCTGCGGTGAAGGGCTGGCGTGAGAAGGGCGTGGAAGTGGAGTTCTGCGTGGTCGGCGCCAAGGCCGTGAGTTTCTTCCGCCGTTTCGGCGGCAAGGTGCTGGCCCAGGCCACCCACTTGGGCGACGCACCGCACCTGGATGACCTCATCGGCACCGTGAAGGTGATGTTGGACGCCTACCGCGACGGCAACATCGACCGGCTGTATGTGGTTAACAACACCTTCGTCAACACCATGAGCCAGAAGCCCACGGTGTCCCAGCTCCTGCCCACCGAGGCGGTGGAAGACGAGCAGCTGGCCGACCATTGGGATTACCTGTACGAACCCGAAGCCCGCGAACTCTTGGACGGCGTGCTGGCCCGTTACGTGGAGTCGCAGGTGTACCAGGGCGCGGTCGAGAACGCGGCCTGCGAACAGGCGGCGCGCATGGTGGCCATGAAGTCCGCCACCGACAACGCCGGTGACATCATCAACGACCTGCAGCTCGTCTATAACAAGGCGCGTCAGGCCGGCATCACCAAGGAATTGTCGGAGATCGTCGGCGGCGCCGCCGCGATCGGCTAAGAGCAAGAATTCAGAATCCAGGCACTTAAAGAATCGGCATCGAGGATCAAACCATGAGTTCCGGAAAGATCGTTCAAGTCATCGGCGCGGTGGTCGACGTGGAATTCCCGCGTGACGCCATCCCGAGCATCTATGACGCCCTCGTGCTCGATGAAGGCGGCCTCACCCTCGAAGTCCAGCAGCAGCTGGGCGACGGCGTGGTGCGCTGCATCGCCATGGGCGCCTCTGAAGGCCTGAAGCGCGGCCTCGAGGTCAAGAACACCGGTGCGCCGATCTCGGTGCCGGTGGGCCAGGCCACCCTCGGCCGAATCATGGACGTCTTGGGCAAGCCCGTGGACGAGCGTGGCCCAGTGAAGGGCGAGGCCTCCTGGGCCATCCATCGCAAGGCGCCTTCCTATGAAGAGCAGTCCGGCTCGACGGACCTGCTGGAGACCGGCATCAAGGTGATCGACCTCCTGTGCCCCTTCGCCAAGGGCGGCAAGGTGGGCCTGTTCGGCGGCGCCGGCGTGGGCAAGACCGTGAACATGATGGAACTCATCAACAACATCGCCACCGAGCACTCGGGCCTGTCCGTGTTCGCGGGCGTCGGTGAGCGTACCCGCGAAGGCAACGACTTCTACCACGAGATGGCCGAGTCGGGCGTCGTGGACCTGAAGGACCTCTCCAAGTCCAAGGTGGCGATGGTGTACGGCCAGATGAACGAGCCGCCGGGCAACCGCCTGCGCGTGGCGCTCACCGGCCTCACCATGGCCGAGTACTTCCGCGACGAAGGCCGCGACGTGCTGCTCTTCATCGACAACATCTACCGCTACACCCTGGCCGGCACCGAAGTGTCCGCGCTCCTGGGCCGCATGCCCTCCGCGGTGGGCTACCAGCCGACGCTCGCCGAAGAGATGGGCGTGCTGCAGGAACGCATCACCTCTACCAAGAAGGGTTCCATCACCTCCATCCAGGCGGTGTATGTGCCCGCGGACGACCTGACCGACCCGTCGCCCGCCACCACCTTCGCCCACCTCGACGCGACCGTGGTGCTCTCCCGCGACATCGCGGCGCTGGGCATCTACCCCGCCGTGGACCCGCTCGACTCCACCTCCCGCCAGGTGGACCCGAACGTGATCGGCCAGGAACACTACGACGTGGCCCGCAGCGTGCAGGCCGTGTTGCAGCGCTACAAGGAACTGAAGGATATCATCGCGATCCTCGGCATGGACGAACTGTCCGAAGAGGACAAGCAGGCCGTGCAGCGCGCGCGCAAGATCCAGCGCTTCCTGTCCCAGCCCTTCACGGTGGCGGAAGTGTTCACCGGCAGCCCCGGCAAGTACGTGTCCCTCAAGGACACCATCCGCGCCTTCAAAGGCATCGTGGCCGGTGAGTACGACCACCTGCCGGAGCAGGCCTTCTACATGGTCGGCACCATCGAGGAAGCCGTCGAGAAGGCGAAGACGCTGTAAGGCATCAACATGGCAAGCAACTTCCACGTCGACATCGTCAGCGCCGAGCGGGAGATCTTCTCCGGTGAGGCGGACATGGTGTTCGCCCCGGCGGAGCTGGGCGAGCTCGGCATCACGCCGCGCCATGCGCCGCTGCTGACCCGCATGAAGGCCGGCACCGTGCGCGTGCAGCACGGCGGCGAGGAATCCGTGTTCTACGTGTCCGGCGGCATCCTCGAGATCCAGCCGCACGGCGTCACGGTGCTCTCCGACACGGCGCAGCGCGCCGCGGACATCGACGAGGCCGCAGCCCAGGAAGCGGTGCGCAAGGCCCAGGAAGCGCTCGCCAACCAGTCCGGTGAGCTGGACCTGGCCCGCGCCCAGACCGAACTCCTGGAGAACCTGGCGCGCCTCAAGACCCTGGAGAAGATCCGCAAGAAGGCCCGCTGAGCGGGCTTTTGTCCGACGAGAAGAGTAGATGGAAAGGCCGGCTGCGAAGCCGGCCTTTTCGTTTCCGGGTCAGGCCGCTTCCCGCAGCAGCATCCCGGCTGTAACCAGTTCGCCATGAACGGCAGGGCAGCCGATGGGGTCCGTACG
>DASYCJ010000072.1:0-8730 GCA_036500225.1 Gammaproteobacteria bacterium | reverse complement strand
CGGGCGGCCACCAGCACCTGCATGCCGAAGGCCTCGCCCAGCTTGGCCACGGCCTTGCCGATGTGGCCGAAACCGATGATGCCGAGCCTGCGGCCCGCCAGTTCATGGATGGGGAAATCCAGCAGCGTGAATTGCGGCGCGCGTTTCCAGGCGCCCTGCTGCAACAGGGCTTCGTAACCCTTGAGGTGCTGGTTCAAGGCCAGGATCAGGGCGAAGGTGTGTTGGGCCACGGCGGCGGTGGAATAGGCCGGCACGTTGCACACGCCGATCTTGCGGTCCCAGGCCGCGGCCAGGTCCACGTTGTTGACACCGGTGGCCGCGACGCAGATGAGCTTCACCGCAGGCAACTGCTTGACGACATCAGCAGGCAGCTTCACCTTGTTGGCGATCACCACATCGGCATCGGCCACGTGCTCCAGCACCATGTCGGCGGGGGTGGTGCCGAAGACGCGCAGCACCGACAGCACTTTCTCCAGGGGACGCAGTTTCACGTCGTCCTGGTGGCTCACGGTGTCGAGATCGAGGAATACGCCCTTCATCGCCGCCGGTCCGTCTGGGATGGCGAATGGATACTACACTGGCGAGACGCGCCCTGGCAGGATCAGGACAGCACGCGCTTTATGTAATGCGCAGGCGTCTCAGCCGATCACTTGGTGAGCACGTCCACTATCTTCTGTGCGATCAGGTCCGCGGCTTGAGTCACGGTGCCGGGCCCAGATCCGGTGCTCCACAGGTAACTGAGCGTGTGGGAATTCTCGTCGTAGACCCAGGCGTATCTGTTCTGATCCGTCATGGAGAGCCGGTCGCCACCCATGCCGTCGTCGAAGTAGTTGTAGGTGCAGTTGATCTGCCCACACACCGGCACACGCAGCGTCATGATGGCACCCACTTCGCCGGTCTGCACCACGATGAACTTGGCTTCCACCGTAGCGACTGCCTGGCCCATGCTCAGGCCATCGTCGGACTCCAAGGGTACCGGCTGACCGTCGGGGCCACTGTATTCCTTGGTGACCAGCCAATCGCCCGGATCGTTGAATTCCAGGGAACTCACGTCGATGATGAGATCGGTATCGACGCGTTTCTGGATCTCCTGGTAGCTGGTGATGCCTTCCTTGTCGATGAGGCTGCTCAAGAGGGCACGATCGCGGACGATGAAGCCGGCGTTGAACAGCTTCTTCTCGATCTCGTCGTAAGCGCCGTTCAGGTTGGCTCCGCTCTGGGCGGTCTGCGCCTGGGTGACGTTGCTGGTCACGTTCGGCACGCGCAGCACCACCTTAAGGGACGGGTGGTCTTTCACCATCTGTTTCAAGCTCGGGCGCACGCTCACATCGTCCGGCGTCATGGCGGGCCAGGCGGGTTTGTCCAGGGCGGTGTTACTGGCGCAGCCCGCCAGTAACAACATGGCGAGCATGGGTGCGATCTTCAGGATAGAGCTGGCCATGGTGTCTCCCCTTTTTATCCCCGCAGCGATACTCTCAATTTAAGCACGCTACCCTGGCTTTTGCCATGTATATCCGGAAGCGGATGCGATAATGCCGCCGCACCGCGCCACTGGGAGCCCCTATGTACACGCCAAGCCAGTTCGTGAACCGTGACAGCGCATCTCTGCACGCCATGATGCGCAAACATCCTTTCGCGCTGCTGGTGACGCCCTACCAGGGCGAGCTGCATCTCACCCACCTGCCCTTCCACGTGGATTCCGTGCGCGGCGCCAAGGGCACGCTGGAAGCGCATCTCGCCAAGGCCAACCCGCATGCCGCAGCCATCGCCGCGGGCGCGGTCTCCACCGTGGTGTTTCAGGGACCGGATGCCTACGTCTCACCCCGCTGGTACGTGGATCCGGCGAAGAACGTGCCCACCTGGAACTACGTGGCGATACACGCCAGCGGAGCCTTGAGGCCTATCACCGAACCAGTACCCTTGTTGGCCTTGATCGGCCGCCTCACGGACGAGCATGAGGCTTATATAGAGAAGCCCTGGAGCATCCGCGAAGCGCAGAGCCACGCGGAGCATCTGGCGAAGCACATCATCGGGTTCGAGTTGGAGATCGAGCAGCTGGAGGGCAAGTTCAAGCTGAGCCAGAACCGCTCAGATGGAGACCGGGCCGGCGTGCTGAAGGAATTCGCCAAGGACCCGCGCGGCAACGTGCAAGAGATGCTCGGACTTATGCGCGGCCTCTATACCGAGGATGGCAAGATCAAAGACCTTACTGGCGGGTGACGGACAGCAGCCAGAAGCCGATGCGCGATGCGAGACGGGCGTTCATTCCGCCGCCGGCATCTCGAATAGGGCGGGATCGAACTTGGGATTGAGCCTGAAGCTCGTGATCTTCTGGGTGGCGAGCTGCTCGCCGGTGTTGAGGTCAACGTCGACGGACGTGAAGGCATAACGCAGGCCTTCCATGGGCCGATAGTCGGACCAGCGGGTCTCGACCCAGGTGGCATGGGGATCCAGCGCCGGGTGGAAAGCACGGAAATCACGGCTGCGATCGATGAGCCAAGTCTTGGGGTTCACATAGCGGTAGGTCACGAAACCGTCACTCAGGGTGAGCTTCAACACGTAGTAGTCCACCCCGCCCACCTTCTCGCGGCCGGTGTATTCGAGGCTATGGCCATTGGCCTTCATATCGCTCAGGGCGAAGATACCGCCCGGGAACTGAGTACCGTGCCAGAGCGCTGCACCGTGGGGATCCTCCACGGGCGCGCTGCCATCCTGGCCCAGGTCCCAGCCCCGGTGACCGTCATAAGCCTCGGTGTAGACGCGTTTGCCTGACTTCAGGATGTCGATGCGCATGCGCCCGTCGCGGGTCACCTTATAGTCTGCATCGAAGGCTTGGCCGTGGTCCTGCATGGCAAGACCGATCTCCATGGATTCGACACCTGAGGTATCCTGCTGGCCGTCCACGGCGTGGCGGTTGTTGGAGACGATTTGGTCTAGAGCCATCGGCGGCGTCGGCAAGGCATGCACCGCGGCCGTGAAGGCCATGAGCCCTGCCAGTACTATCCAGATCCCGTCGCTGCGTCTGCTGCGCATGATCCTGCTCCGCGGGCGGAATGCCTGCTTACAGGGTTAGATGCACGGACCTCCCGGAACGTTGCAGCGGACACTTTCCGGACTCTAGCGGAAGAGTAGCTCCTGAGCCCCGTCTGGGAGAGCCCCTTCCAGAGCCAAGAGCTTCTGCTTGATGGGCAGGCCCCCGCCGAAGCCGGTCAGGGAGCCATCGGCGCCGATGACCCGGTGGCAGGGCACGATCACGGGGATGGGGTTCTGGCCGTTGGCGGCCCCCACGGCCCGCTGGGCGTCCGGCCGTTTGATGCGCTTGGCCAGTTGGCCGTAAGACCAGGTCTTACCGTAGGGGATGGTCCGCAGGGTCTTCCACACCTGGAGCTGGAACTCGGTGCCCTGGGGTGAGAGCGGCAGGTCAAATTCCGTGAGTTTGCCAGCGAAATAAGCCTTCAACTGGCGCTTCACTTCACGGAAGGCCTTCTCGGAAGCTTCCCAAGACTTATCGGGTTTGTGGGGACCGCGCTTGCCGTCTTGGAAATACACACCGTGCAGCGCATCCTCATCCCCTACCAACAACAGACCGCCGATGGGCGTATCCATGGTGTGGTGAAAGAGGCCCGCCGTCTGGATGGTCTTCATGCTCGTCTCCTGACTTTCTGTTTCACAGGCGCCGCATCGGAATCCGAAGCAGCACGCCATAGATGTAGGACGGAATAAGCCCGCCAAGGGCGCCACTGCTCGGCGCGCTCCAGCAACTGTCTCTCCGTGAGCCGTTTGGACCCGCCGGCCATGCGCTGCAGCACCAGGTCCCCTGCCGGGAATGCATCCGGATCCGAGAGGCCGCGCATGGCCACGTATTCAGCGGTCCAACTACCGATGCCCGGCACGCCGAGAAGGGCGCCACGCAGGCCTTCCGCATCGGCGGAGTCCACGACGCCATCGCGTGTGGCGACAGCCAGGGCACGCAGGGTCTTGATGCGTGCGCCGGTGAGACCGATCTTGCTCAAGTCTGCGCCGGCCAGTATCTCCGCACTCGGGAAGAGATGGGTGACGCCATCCACCGGCGAGACCAGGGCCGTGCCGTAGGCGGTGACGATGCGAGTGGCGAAGGTACGGGCTGCCGCCACACTCACTTGCTGGCCGAGCACTGCACGCACCGCGATCTCGAAACCGTCCCAAGCGCCCGGCACCCTGAGGCCCGGGCGCTTGCGCAGCAGGGGCATGAGCAAGGGATCGCGCTTCAGCACCGCACGTACGTCCGCCGGGTCTGCGGCTAGATCAAACATCTGCCGCACCCGCGACACCACCACGAACAGGGACTCGGCACCGAGGCCATGCACTGCCAGTTCCAGGGCGTCGACCTTAGGCACCGGGCGCACTTCGATCCAGCCCTGCTTGCCGGCCATGCTCACGCTGCGGGCATAACTGTCGCCGTCCACATGCTCCACGCCCGGGATGGCGCGGGTGCTCAAGAAATCCCGGATCGCAACCCAGTCGTAAGGCGGTCGATAAGCGAGACGCAGCCGCAGAGCATCGTCTCCCGCTGCTGCACCGCGCCGTTCGCGGCGCAGGTCCCGGGGTGCGCGGCCGTAAGTGCTACGGAAGGCATCGTTGAACCGGCGCAGGCTGCCGAAGCCGCTGGCGAGCGCGATGTCGGTCATGGCCAGACGGGTGTCGTCGATCAGATGCTTGGCGAAGTGCAGGCGCCGGGTCTGGGCCACCGCCAGGGGCGATGCTCCTACGTGTTGTATGAACAGACGATGCAGATGCCGCGAACCGATACCTAGGCGCGTCGCCAGTTCATCCACGCTCTCCCGATCCAGCGCGCCTTCATGGATGAGTCTCAAAGCGCGACGCACCGTAGCGGACGTGCCGAGCCAGGCCGGCGTGCCGGGCGCCGCTTCAGGTCGGCAACGCAAGCAGGGGCGGAAACCCGCTTCCGCCGCCGCGGCGGCGCTGGGGAAATAACGTACGTTACGCTGCTTGGCCGTGGGCGCCGGGCAGATGGGCCGACAATAGATGCCGGTGCTGGTGACGCCGATGAAGAAACGGCCGTCGAAGCGCGGGTCCTGAGCCAGGCGGGCGCGGTTGCAGGCTTCGAAGTCGAGGTGGAATGAGGGTGTCTGTTCCATGGGCGCAATGATACGCCGCTCCATTCCGGAAACTAGCCGTTTTCGGACCTAGCCCTAAACGGCGACCAAGTCCCTCGTCCGGTCAGAAGAGGCCGGCTTAAGCCGGCCTCTTCTTTTCCGAATGTTCAACGTTTTGGGATCGGGATGTTGTGAGTGGGAGGTTTCCCCGCCCAATCGTTCTTGTGCATCCCCGCATACGCCGGCTCCGGCTTATGGGACGGGATATGCATGGGCCCGTGCTCGTCTTCTCCGCCGGCGAACTGCGCCGGCTGCTCGGAACCGGGAGGCACCGGTTGAGGACGCGAGGAAGGCGCGGTGGGACGCGTGTGGGCGCGGGAGTTGGTCCTCTTCTTGCGCGGCGGGGCCTTGGCGGCGGCGCGCTTAGGCGCGGCTTTCTTCTTCGCGACCTTCTTCTTGGGCGCGGCGCGCTTGGCCGCTTTCTTCGCGGCGGGCTTCTTCTTCGTGGGGGCTTTTTTCTTTGCCATGTGCGGACCCATATGCGGTGACGGGGGTCTTTAAGACTAGCACTGGCGGAAGCCAGGCAAGACTCAAGACTGTGACCGGGTTTACACATGCCTGCAAAGAAAAAGAGCCGCATCGCTGCGGCTCTTTTTACTTATCGTGGCATGTCCGGCATCAGGTGCAGGGTGGGATCTGATGCGACTTCACCTCGTCGAAGGTGATGGGCAACGCGGTCGGCACGGTGATGATGATGAATGGATCGGTCACTTCGTTACCTGAACGCGAGCAGTTGTTGCCCGGCTTGTTCACGGTGAAACCGACGGCATAACCACCGGTGGTGGGCTCGGCACGGTCCACGCGTATGGTCCAGCCACCGGTCTTCATCTCACCGACGCCATACACCGCCACGGTGGTCTTGGTGAAGTCCACGACGGGCAGCGGCGGCTTGGTGGAAGACTGGTTGGCGAAGATCTGGTTCCACATGCTCTCCAGGTCAGCCTGGTTGTGGATGTCCTTCTCGGTCTGATCCTTCAGGCCGCTATGGGAACCCGCCTGCAGGATGGTGGCAGCGGATTCGCTGCTGCCGCCGCCATCGCTGGCGCAACCGGCGAGGAGAGCGAGGGATGCCGCGAGGGCGATGGAAAGCTTCTTCATGACTTCCTCCGTTGGATAAAGACCTTACGATGTTGGAACGCGGTCATTTGTTTATGAGGTAGTAGACCGTGACGTCCGCGCTGATCTCGATCTTGCCGTCCAGGTATTCGGGAGCAGCTGGTGCCGACTCGGCAGAGGCCATGCGCGCCATGGCCATGGGGCGCGGGGCGAAGCCGCCGCCTTGCTCCGTGATGCTGTAGACGGGGCCAAGCGTAACACCGGCGCTCGCTGCGAGGCCAGCCGCGTCGTCATGTGCCTGTGCGACCGCCTGCGCCAATGCCTGTCTCTGCAGGGCCTGCCGGTCGCTGCGATCCATGACCGCATCGCCGAGGTCCGTGACGCCTGCCTGGAACAGGCCATCCACCAATTCACCATAACGGGAGAGATCGCGCAGCGTGAGCGTGATGCTGCGGCTGACATGTTGCCCGGTGAGCTTGCGCACGTGCTGCGCGCTGCCGCTGCCGCTGCTGGAACCCATGGTGGGATAGGTAGGCACCCAGCTGTACTCCGGATACACCGTGATCGAAGCGGCGTCGATGTCCTTGTCGGCGATCTTGAGCTTGCGCGCCAGGGCGATGACCTTGGCGGCGCGGCCCTCGACATCGGCGCGGGCGGCGGCGGCATCGGAGGATGTCTTCTCCAGACGGAGCGAGATATAGGCCATGTCCGGCGCCACCCGCAGCTCACCGTGACCGCTCACCTGTATGTAAGGGGAAGTGGGCAGGCCATCGGCGGATACGGTCAGCGGTGAAAATACCAGGAGCGATGCGAGCAGTACGGTCTTCATCACTTCACTCCAACTTCTCGAGTAGCACGGCGGTGTCGGCGACCTCGGCGAACTCATCGTGCAGGGCAGCGAGCTCCATGACATGCACACTCTCGGGGTCATATAACTTGCCGTCGTGGCCGGTGCGGGCATGGGTGGCGCAGGCGTCCGCCGCCAACAGCGTGCGGAACCCCAGGTTGCCAGCCATGCGAGTGGTAGTGGAGACGCAGTGGGCGGTAGTGAGCCCGGCGATGACCAGGGTATCGATGCCGGCCTCGCGCAGGCGCGCTTCGAGGTCCGTGCCAATGAAGGCGCTGTTCACACTCTTGCCGACGACGGGCTCGCCGGAGAGCGGTCGCACCTCAGGCTTGTGCTCGCAACCCGGCTGCCCGAACCTAAGCGGCGAGCCCGGCGTGGTGGACCGGTGCTGCACGTGGAACAGAGGCCGGCCACTCGCACGCCAGGCTTGCAGGAGCTTTGCCGCGTTGGCCTCAGCGCTCGGGTTGTTGCGCGGACCCCAGTGCTTGGCGTCATCGAACCCTTGTTGGATATCGATGAGGATCAGCGCCGCGTTCTTGGGGATTGCCTTCATCAACCTTCTAAGACGCAGGCGAAGATGAGCGGCGCGACGATGGTGGCGTCGGACTCCACGATGAACTTCGGCGTCTCGGCCGCGAGCTTGCCCCAGGTGATCTTCTCGTTGGGCACGGCACCCGAGTAGGAACCGTAGCTGGTGGTGCTGTCGCTGATCTGGCAGAAGTAGGCCCACAGGGGCGTCGGCTCCTCCATGTCCTGTTCCAACATGGGCACCACGCAGATGGGGAAGTCGCCGGCGATACCGCCGCCGATCTGGAAGAAGCCCACGCCCGGACCGGCCGAGTTCTTCCGGTACCAGTCCGAGAGATAGATCATGTACTCGATGCCGGTGCGCACCGTGTGTACGTTCTTGATGTCGCCCTTCATGCAGTGGGCGGCGAAGATGTTGCCGAGCGTCGCGTCTTCCCAGCCGGGGCAGATGATGGGGATGTTCTTCTCACAGGCCGCCACCATCCAGGAATCCTTGGGATCGATCTGGAAGTGCTGCTTCAGCACGCCGGAACGGATCAGCTTGTAGAAGAACTCGTGGGGGAAGAAGCGCTCACCCTTCTGGTCGGCGGACTGCCACTCGGCCAGGATGGCCTTCTCGATGCGGCGGATGGCCTCGCCCTCGGGGATGCAGGTGTCGGTGACGCGGTTCAAGTGCTTGTCCATCAGCTTCTGCTCATCGGCGGGCGAGAGCTCGCGGTACTTGGGCACACGCACGTAATGGTCGTGGGCCACCAGGTTGAAAATGTCCTCTTCCAGGTTCGCGCCGGTGCAGGTGATGATGTGCACCTTGTCCTGGCGGATCATCTCTGCGAGCGACAGGCCGAGCTCGGCGGTGCTCATGGCGCCCGCCAGGGTCACCATCATCTTGCCGCCCTTCTTGATCTGCGCGATGTAGCCGTCCGCGGCGTCGACGAGCGCGGCAGAGTTGAAGTGGCGGTAGTGATGGCGGACGAATTCGGCGACGGCTTTGGTGTTGTTCACGACCCTTGGACTCCCCGGGGACAGAGGCTGAAAAGAGGGGGCAAATTGTAGCGTCCGGGAGCTGGGAGAGGCAGCCTTTTCAACCGGGTTTTTTGCTCAGGTCCTGCGCCGCCAGCACGGCCTTGAGGTCCAGCATGCTCA
>DASYCJ010000071.1:0-5658 GCA_036500225.1 Gammaproteobacteria bacterium | reverse complement strand
CTGCCACTCATCCTCGTAGATCAAATAGCCAGGTTTGTCTGTAGTTACCCACAGGAATCCCATAGTCCTCGAGAATCGCTGCCAGTGCTCTTAGATGCTGGAGCGCATCGTGTGCTGTGGGTTTTAGCCATGACAGACCATGAGGGCTTTTGTGAAAGTCATTGCTTGTGCGGCTGGATTTTTCAGGACTTGGAAGATTATCTTTCAGCCAATCTAGATGTGTCTGGATGGGCTCCGGCCGACACTCCAGGTCGGGCATCCATGCCCTCACGCGCAGCGAGGGGACGAAACTAAACCTCCGACCCCGTATAAATTAGGTTCGGAGGTTCAAATCCTCCCCTACTCGGAAGAACTCGTACCCCGCATACCCTTTAGAACTTCTTAGGAAGTGAAATTGGTCGGGACGAGAGGATTTGAACCTCCGACCCCTTGCACCCCATGCAAGTGCGCTACCAGACTGCGCTACGCCCCGACTGTTTCAACTGACTGGATAGCCCAGGAAGGGCCTTTAAGACTGGGGCGCAATGATACGCGAACGCCCCCGAAGACGGAACCGGCTGGGATTCAGCGCTTGAGGATTTGCAGCAACTCATCCAGTTCGACGCGCATCTGGCGCACGATCTGATGGCTCTGGGTTATGTCCTGCTTGGCGCCGTCGCTGGACAGCTGCTGGCGGGCACCACCGATGGTGAAGCCCTGTTCATACAGGAGGCTGCGGATCTGGCGGATGACCAGCACGTCATGTCGCTGGTAGTAGCGGCGGTTGCCACGGCGTTTGACGGGCTTGAGCTGGGGGAATTCCTGCTCCCAGTAGCGGAGCACGTGCGGTTTCACCCCGCAGAGGTCGCTGACCTCCCCGATGGTGAAATAGCGCTTCCCCGGAATCGGGGGCAGTTCGCTATTGTTCCCTGCTTCCAGCATATGTCTCCACCCGTGCCTTGAGCTTCTGTCCGGGCCGGAAAGTCACCACCCGGCGGGCGGTGATGGGAATCTCTTCCCCGGTCTTGGGGTTCCGTCCGGGCCTCTGGTTCTTCTTGCGCAGGTCGAAATTGCCGAATCCGGAGAGCTTCACCTGGCGGCCCTCGGCCAGGGCCAGTCGGACCTCCTCGAAGAAGAGGTCCACCAGTTCCTTGGCCTCGCGCTTGTTCAGGCCTAGCTCTGCGAACAGGGCTTCGGCCATCTCGGCTTTGGTCAGCGCCATAGGCTAATCTCTTATCGTTGCACCCAGATCCCGTGCCAATCGGTCTGCCACCCGCTGCATGGCGCCGTCAGCATCTTCGTCAGTTAGAGTGCGTGAAGAGTCTTGTAAAATCAAGCCTAAAGCGACGCTTTTTCGTCCAGAATCTATGCCCAGACCACGGTAAATATCGAAGATTCGGACCTCCTGGAGCAGGCTGCCAGCGGCCTCCCGGGCGGCAGCCAATACGGCCGCTCCAGAGACCTTCTCGCCTACTATCACCGCCAGGTCGCGCCGGACTGCCGGGAACCGCGAAATAGCCTCAAAAGCCGGTATTTTGCCGTCCAGAAGGGCTTCCAGGCGCATCTCGAACACCAACGCACCCTGCGGCAGGTCCAGGGATCTCACAATCTGGGGATGTAGAGCTCCTACCCAGCCCAATTCCTGGCCGCCAAGGCTCAGACGGGCTGACTGGCCGGGGTGCAGGGCCGGATGGGGCGTGGCTTGGCTCTCCAAGCGGCCTGCCAGGCTAGCAGGCCTGAGCAGGGCCTCGATATCGCCCCTTAAGTCCGCGAAATCCACGGTCCGGTCCGCCTCGCCCCACTGCATGGGGAATTCGGGTCCAGAAACCACTCCAGCAATTGTGTTTTCTTGTTTTATTTCATCAGCTTGAAGAGTAAACCTCAAACCAGTCTCGAAGAGCCGGATACGGTTTTGCTGACGGTTCAGGTTGTACTGAAGCACCTTGAGCAGGCCCGGCCAGAGGCCGAGCCGCATCTCGGTCATGTCCTCGGTGATGGGGTTGGCCAAGGGCAAGGCTGCCTCCGGTTGCCCATAGATCCGGGTCTGGAGAGCATGGTCCACGAAGCTGTAGGTCACCGCTTCCTGGTAACCCCGCTCCACCAGCACCTGGCGCAGGCGGCGCAGGTCCACTCGGGCTTCCGGCAGCCGGTCCATGCCCTGACGTGAGGGGTACTGGAGTGCCGGAATTTTGTCGTAACCGTGGACCCGGCCCACTTCCTCAATCAGGTCTTCCTCGATCTCGATGTCGAAGCGATAGCTCGGAGGTACGGCGTTCCAACCCTCTTTGTCGGCCGAGACTTCGAAACCCAGGCGCGTGAGGATGGCCGTCACCTCCGCGTCCGGCACGCTGATGCCGAGCAAGGATGCGAGGCGCGCGCGGCGCAGGCGGATGGCCTGGGTCTTAATCTGGGTCTTGTCTGCCGTGACCACGGCCACGGGTCCCGGTTGGCCGCCGGCGATGTCCAGGATCAGCTGGGTGGCGCGTTCGATGGCGCGGGCCTGGCCCTGCGGGTCCACTCCCCGCTCGAAGCGGTAGGCCGCATCCGTGAGCAGGTCCATGCGCCGGGGACGGCCGCTGATGGCGGCAGGCGTGAAGAACGCAGCTTCGAGCAGGATATCCGTGGTGGCAGCGGTGACGTTGGATTCACCGCCACCCATGATGCCGCCTAAGCCTTGCACGCGGCTCTTATCGGCTATCACCAGCAAGTCCGGTTGCAGATCGTAAGTCTGGCTGTTCAGAAGCTTGGCCCTCTCGCCCTGCTTCGCCATACGCACCGTGATGCCGCCTTCCAGGCGCTTCAGGTCATAGGCGTGCATGGGCTGGCCGAGTTCCAGCATTACGTATTGGGTCACGTCCACCGCGGGATGGATGGGTTTAAGGCCAGAGCGGCGCAGGCGCTCGCGCATCCAGAGGGGCGTCACCGCATCGGCACGCAGGCCCTTGATGATGCGGCTGGCGAACACCGGACAGGCCTGCTCCGCCTGGATCCCCACCGGGAAGCTGTCCTTGATGGCCGTCTTCACGGGCGCCGCATCGGACTTCTCCAGAGTCTTGCCGTAGAGCGCCGCCAGTTCCCGGGCCACACCCAGGATGCTCAGGCAGTCACCGCGATTCGGCGTGATCTCGATCTCGATGAGCTGATCGTCGCCACCCAGGTATTCGCGCAGGAGCTTGCCCACGGGCGCATCGGCGGGAAGTTCGAACAAGCCCGTGGCTTCTTCCGCAAGACCCAGTTCCTTGGCGGAACAGAGCATGCCGGAGGATTCCACGCCGCGCAGGGCTGCCTGCTTGATCTCAGTACCGTCCGGCAACTTGCCTCCGGGTAGGATGGCCGGCGCTCTCATGCCGGCGCGCACGTTGGCAGCGCCGCAGACGATCTGCAGCAGCTTGCCTTGCCCCACATCCACCTGACAGACGTTCAGCTTGTCAGCCGAGGGGTGCTTCTCGAGGCTCTTCACCTCGGCGACGAACACTTTCTCGAAAGCCGGTATGGCCGGCGTCACAGACGCCACCTCCACGCCGCCCGCACCCAAGCGCTTGCCGATGCTCTGGGCATCATCGTTAAGTTTGATGAATTCCTTGAGCCAGTTGACGCTGATCTTCATGGGCCGCGCCTCACTGGAACTGGCGCAGGAAGCGCAGGTCGTTGTCGTAGTTCATGCGGATGTCATCGATGCCGTAACGCAGCATGCCGAGGCGTTCCACACCGATGCCGAAGGCCCAACCGGTGTATCGCTCGGGATCAATCTTGCAGGCCTTGAGCACGTTGGGATGCACCATGCCGCAGCCCAGCACTTCCAGCCAGCCGGTGTGCTTGCACACGCGGCAGCCGGAGCCGTGGCAGAACACGCAACTGATATCCACTTCCGCGCCCGGTTCCACGAAGGGGAAGTAGGACGGACGGAAGCGCAGCTTCAAGTCATCCTGCTCGAAGAAACGCTGCATGAGGTCCGTGAGAGTGCCGCGCAGATGGGCCATGCTCACGCCCTCGTCCACCAACAGGCCTTCCACCTGATGGAACATGGGCGTATGAGTCATATCGTAGTCATGTCTATAGGTCCGGCCCATGGCGATGACGCGGATGGGCGCGCCGACTTTCAGCATGGAACGGATCTGCACCGGTGAGGTATGGGTGCGCAGCAAGAAAGGCCTGTCTTTCAGGTAGAAAGTATCCATCTCGGCACGGGCCGGATGGTCAGGCTTGAAGTTGAGTGCGTCGAAGTTGTGGAACTCGTCCTCGATCTCGGGGCCGGACTCGATGCGGAAGCCCATGCGCTCGAACAGCGTCTGGATGCGTTCCATCACGCGGGTGGAAGGATGCAGACCGCCCGCTTCGTGGCCACGGCCCGGCAGGCTCACATCCACGGATTCCGAAGCAAGTTTGGCGGCGAGGTCCGCCTGTTCCAGATCGGTCTTACGTGCGTCGAGGATCTCGGTGACGCCCTGCTTGACCACGTTGATGCGCTGGCCGGCAGCGGCGCGCTCGGTGCCAGGGAGTTTGCCCAAGCTCTGCAGCTCTAGGGTGATGACACCCTTCTTGCCGAGGTAATGCACACGCGCCTCGTCCAGAGCGCCAAGCGTGGTGCAGGCGGCAGCGCGTGCCTTGGCCTCGGCCACCAATGCTGTGAGGTCGGTGCTCATGGGCTAACTATATCCCCGTAAGTCCCCAAAAAATAAAAAAGGGGGAGACCATCGAAGGCCTCCCCCACTTGCTCTCACGTGTCTAAGCGCGGTCGCTTCGACTCAAGCCAAGCTGGCTTTGGCCTTCTCGGCAAGGGCGGCAAAGCCTTCCTTGTCGAACACGGCGATGTCGGCCAGCACTTTGCGGTCCAGGTCGATCTGCGCCTTCTTCAGGCCGTTCATGAAGCGGCTGTAGGACAGTCCGGAGAGACGTGCCGCAGCATTGATACGGGCGATCCAGAGACCGCGCATATCACGCTTGAGGGCGCGACGATCACGGAAGGCGTACTGGCCGGCCTTCATCACCGCCTGCTTGGCGGTGCGGATGTTCTTGCGGCGGGCGTTGTAATAGCCCTTGGCCTTGCCAAGCGTCTTCTTGTGCTTGGCGCGGCTGGTGACGGAACGTTTTACGCGTGCCATTTTTCTATCCTCTCCTTATGACCAGGGCAGCATCTGTTTGACGCGGAAGTGATCCTGGGGGACCACGAGCGTCGAACCGCGCAACTGACGTTTACGCTTGCTGCTCTTCTTGGTGAGGATGTGGCGCTTGTGCGACTGGCCACGTTTGTACTTGCCGGTGCCGGTGGCGCGGAAGCGCTTCGCGGCTGCCCGGTTGGTCTTGATCTTGGGCATGACAAAACTCCTAAGTTTTACTAGTAAGCCTGGCCCCGCTCAGAAGCGGCGTTGAGGTGTTCGCCAGGGGTGACGCTATGGGCCGTCACTTTTGTGGAAACGTCTTAGCGCAGGAAACTCATTTCTTCTTGGGGCCGAGGATCATCACCATCTGCTTGCCCTCGAGCCTCGGGAACTGCTCCACCTGGCCCAGTTCCTCCAGATCCTTCTTCACCCGCTCGAGGATCTCGGTGCCGAGGCTCTGATGGAGCAACTCGCGACCACGGAACCTCAAGGTGACCTTGGCCTTGTCGCCTTCCGTGAGGAAGCGCGTCAGGTTACGGAGCTTGATCTGGTAATCGCCCTCGTCCGTGGTCGGACGGAA
>DASYCJ010000070.1:0-16663 GCA_036500225.1 Gammaproteobacteria bacterium | reverse complement strand
GGAACCGTTGTTCACTTGCACCTGCTGGATGCTGGATTCGATACCCTGCAGAGCCAGGGTCGCCTTCATCTTGTCCGCATCGGCGAAGTTGGGGAAGGAACCCACCTGCAGGATGTAGTCGCCGGGCTGTTCCACCGGCGTGGATTCGTTGCCGGATTTCACTTCCTTGTCCTGTCCCGGAATCACCACCTGGAAGGACGGCAGCATCTTGTAGAAGTCGTAATGGGGTGCCGTGGAGGCGGCCGGTGCAGTGTGGGTCGCCGCGGCCACCGTCGGCGTCGGAGCGCCTTTCTTGCCGGTGTGCAGTTCCGCCTGATACAGCACCGGTCCCAGCTTCACGATGAGGATGGCGCCGATGATGCCGACGATGAAACCCCAGGCCCAGCCCGGCAGTCCGCCGCTGCCACCCTGCTTCTTGGGTTTGTCCTTAGGCTTCGGGCTGTTCTTATAGTCCTTGGCCACTTACATGGACTCCGGGGCATTGATGCCCAACAGTGTAAGGCCATTACGCAGCACCTGCCGGGTGGCGAGCGCCAGGGTGAGGCGCGCGTCCTTCAGGTCCGCGTCCTCCACCAGGAAGGGGCAGTTGTCATAGAAGCCGTGGAAAGCCGCTGCCAGTTCCCGCAGGTACTGAGCCATGAGATGCGGTTCCAGGGTGCGGGCTGAGGATTCCAACAGCTCCGGATAACGGGAGAGCTCCGTCATCAGGAATTGCTCATGCACCCCATCCAGGCGTGCGAGCTTGGCCATACCGTTGGCTTGATCGAAGCCGATGTTCTTCTCGGCGCGCTGGCGCTCCACGCTCATGATGCGGGCATGGGCATATTGGATATAGAACACCGGGTTGTCGTTGCTCTTGGAACGCGCCAGGTCCACGTCGAAGCTGAGGTGTGAATCTGACTTGCGCATGATGAAGAAGTAACGGGTGGCATCGGGCCCGGCCATCTCGATGAGATCCCGCAGGGTCACGTAGCTGCCTGCGCGCTTGGAGATCTTCACCTCCTCGCCGCCCTTCATCACCGTCACCATCTGGTGCAGCACGTAGTCGGGCCAGCCCTTGGGGATACCCATGTCAAGCGCCTGCAAGCCGATCTTCACCCGCACCGTGGTGGAGTGGTGGTCGGCACCATGGATGTCCACCACCCGGTGGAAGCCGCGCTGCCATTTGCTGACGTGATAGGCCACGTCCGGCAGGAAGTATGTGTAGCTGCCGTCGGACTTGCGCATCACCCGGTCTTTGTCGTCGCCGAAATCCGCGGTCTTCAACCACAGAGCGCCGTCCTTCTCATAGGTATGGCCTTTGCTCACCAGTTCCTTGACGGTCTGCTCCACCCGGCCTTCCGTGTATAGGGAGGATTCCAGGTAATAGACGTCGAAGTGCACGCCGAAGGCTTTGAGATCCAGGTCCTGTTCATGGCGCAGGTAAGCCACGGCGAAACGGCCGATGGCCTCCAGGTCCTGAGGGTCGCCCTTGGCCGCCACGTCCCGGTCATCCGCGTGGGCGGTCTCTTTTGCGAGATAGGCTCGGGCCACGTCCTTGATGTAATCGCCGCGGTAACCGTCCGTGGGCCAGCCGTCTTGTTCGGGTTCTAGCCCAAGGCAGCGCGCCTGCACTGACTTCGCCAGGTTCTCGATCTGCGCGCCGGCGTCGTTGTAGTAGAACTCGCGGCTCACTGACCAGCCGGTGGCGGCAAGCAGTCGCGCCAGGCAGTCGCCGAGGGCCGCGCCGCGGCCGTGACCCACATGCAGGGGGCCCGTCGGATTCGCCGAGACGAACTCGATCATCACCTTGGCGTGCTTGCCCGACTCATTCGTGCCGTAGCGTTCGGCTTGGCCGAAGATAGTCTTCAGCTCCGCGTGATAGGCGAGAGGGCTGAGGAAGAAGTTGATGAAACCCGGGCCTGCGATCTCGGTCTTGGCCACGATGCCGCCCGGGGGCAGTGCCTTGCTGATCTCTTCGGCGAAGTCGCGGGGCTTCTTGCCGGCAGCCTTGGCGAGAGCCAGCGCCAGGTTGGTGGCGAAGTCCCCGTGCTTGCGGTCGCGAGTGCGCTCCACCAGTGGACCGTCTGGAGCCTGATGGCCCATGGTCTTAAGGGTGTCGCGCAGTAATTGGTCTAGAGCATTTTTCATGGCGCGGAGATTTTACCGGGACCCGCTCCGGAAAGCCCGGATTTAGTCGAGGCTGACCGGATCCACATCGATGGACCAACGGACCTTGCGTGCTTGTTTGAGTTCATCTAGCTCTGGCAGCGTCGCTGCCAGGAGTCTCTGCAGGGGTGCGCGCTGGCTCGCCTGTAGAAGCAGGTTGGCTCGGTAGCGGCCGGCACGCCGCTCCATGGGGGCGGGCGCGGGACCGAGCAGGGTCACGCCGGAAGCGTGCCCCCGCGCCAATTGGTTCCGGGCTGCTTCCAGGAAAGCGGTGGGCGCTCCAGCAGCCGGTGCCTCAGCACGCAGCAGAGCCAGGGCCGCGTAGGGCGGCAGACCCGCGAGGCGCCGTTCCGCCAGGGCCGCCTTGGCGAAGCTGCCATAACCTTCCCGTACCAGATGCTGCAAAAGCGGATGGTCCGGTTGGTGAGTCTGGATCAGCACTTCGCCGGGGCGATCGGCGCGGCCGGCACGACCGGCCACCTGGATGATGAGTTGGGCCATGCGTTCGCTGGCACGGAAGTCAGCGCTGAATAGTCCTTGATCCGCATCCAGCACGCCCACCAGGGTCACCTTGGGGAAGTCGTGGCCTTTGGCCAGCATCTGGGTGCCGATGAGGATGCGGCGCGCACCGCTGTGCACTTCCTCCAGCAACTTCTCCATGCTGCCCTTGCGGCGGGTGCTGTCCCGATCCACCCGTGCCACGCCCGCATCTGGGAAGAGTTCCATGAGGGCCTGCTCGATGCGCTCCGTGCCCTGGCCGATGGCGCCGAAGGCCTGACTGCCGCAGTGGCTGCACTTTGGCGGCACCGGCCGTTCCGCGCCGCAGTGGTGGCAGATGAGACGCTTGGTGCCGTGCAGGGTCATGCGCGCGTCACAGCGTTTGCAGGCCTCCGGCGTGCCGCAATCGTGGCACATGAAGGTGGGCGCGTAGCCACGGCGGTTCAGGAACAGAAGCACCTGGCCGTCTGCCGCGAGATGGCGTTTCACGGTGTCCAGCAAAAGGTCCGAAAGTCCCTCCACCAAGGGTCGCGTGCGGATATCCAGGAGCTTCATGCTCGGATGCCGCGCGGCGCCGGCTCGCTCCGGCAGACTGAGATGGGTGTAACGGCCTTGGGCCGCGTTGTGCAGGGATTCCAGAGATGGCGTCGCCGAACCCAGCGCCACCGGGATCGACGCGCGCTGGGCCCGCACCACTGCGAGATCCCGGGCCGAGTAACGGAAGCCTTCATGCTGCTTGAAAGAGGCGTCGTGCTCTTCGTCCACCACGATCAGGCCCGGCGACTTTAGGGGCAGCCAGGCCGCGGAGCGGGTGCCGACGATGACGGGTGCGGTCCCATCGCGGGCAGCGAGCCAGGTGGCCAGACGTTCACTGTCGCTGAGGCCCGAATGGAAGGCCGCCACGCTGCCGAAGCGCGCGCGGAAGCGGGCCAGGGTCTGGGGTGTGAGGTTGATCTCCGGCAGTAGCACCAGGGCCTGCAGGCCGCTGCCCACGGCGGCGGCGATGGCATCCAGGTAGACCTCGGTCTTGCCGCTACCGGTGACGCCGTCCAGGAGGAAGGCGCGGTAGCTTCCCAAGGCGGCCTCGATAGATGCGGCCGCCTGCTTTTGAGCCGGGTTCAGGAGTGTGCTGCCCGCCATCACCGGCATGGGTGTGGTGTCCGCCGCCACGTGTTCGTGGGAGGCATCTTCCAGCCAGCCCCGCTCTTTGAGTGCGCGCAGGGCTGCAGTCGGCCCCGGTAGTTCTTCCGCGATGGTTGAGGCTTCGAGTCCCGACGGATGACGCAGCAACAGCGCATGCAGTGCCCTTTGCTTGCGGGCACGAGCCAGTGACTCCAGGTCAGCGGCGCGGCCCTCGGCGTTGAGCCGCCAGACCGGTGTGACCGGCAGCGTCGCGGCCTTGCCCTGGCGCAACAGCACCGGCAGCAAGGTCTGCACCACCTCGCCGATGGGATGCCGGTAGTAGTCCGCGGCCCAGCGGGCCAGGGACAGCATGTCCTGCGGGATCAAGGGTGTCTCATCCAGCAAGCGTCGCGCTGCCTTGAGCTTCGAGGCGAGCACCTCGGTCTCGCCCGCAGTCTCCAGGAGCACGCCCACTACCTCGCGCCGGCCGAAGGGCAGCATCAGGCGTACGCCCGGCACCAGGCGTACCGGGTCCACGCCGGCAGGTGGCAGATAGTCGAAGTCACGGTACAGCGGCGAGGGCACCGCGACCTTGAGATAGAGAGGTGCGCGCTTCACGTCTGGATGTTATCCACAGTTCTTGTGGATAACCGTGTGGATGAACGGGATGTGACAGGGTTCACATGCAGCCCATGCAGGACGTGTTTCGGTTTGATGAAAAATTGCTCTTGGCGGTGAGACATCGGGCCCAAGCTGCGGGCGGCGGCCAGGGCCAGCATGATACCCTTTCGGCCCTGAGGGGCGCCCGCAGCGCCCGTCACATCCGACCAGGCCGCGGGAGCCTTAAGTCTCTGGATACTGCCCAAGAAATGAACCGCTTCCTGGCCGATGTGGAAAGGCGTGCCTTCCGCATGGCCCAGGTACAGCTCCGCAGCGTCGAAGACGCCCAGGATGCGGTCCAGGACGCCATGATCCAGCTCGTGAAGAGCTACTCGACCCGCCCCGCTGCGGAGTGGGGCCCCCTCTTCTACAAGATCCTCACCAGCCGCATCCGCGACTGCCAGCGCCGCCGCAAGGTACGCAACCGGGTACTGACCCTGTTCGGCGGCCAGAAAGATGATGACGACGATGCCCTGCCGGATCCTATCGCCAGCGCGGTGGATACGGCGGGACGGGACCCTTCCGAGCAGGTGGCCCAGGCGGATGCCATGGGCGCCCTCGAAGAAGCGTTAAACCGCTTGCCCGGACGTCAACGGGAAGCCTTCGTGCTGCGTATATTGGAGGGCCTGGACGTCGAGCAGACGGCTCAGGCCATGGGCTGTTCCGAAGGCAGCGTGAAGACCCACTTATCGCGGGCCATGCATAGCCTCCGGAGGAGTTTAGGAGAACACTGGTAATGAACATGCAGGAAAAAGACGACATCTTCGCCAAACGTGCCCAGGAGCTTTTCCTGGCGAGCACTGGAAAGCTGGACCCCCAGGTCCTGGCGCGCCTCAGCGAGGCGCGGCGCCGGGCTGTGGATGCTATTGGCGAAAAAGATGCCGGCTTCTCCTTTAGCTGGCGTATCCCTGCCAGCGCCCTGGCCCTGGCCTTCGTGGGCGTCATCGGCGGTGCCCTCTGGAGCGCCGGCTCGGCTCCGGCCCCCACGGCGCCCTTCGCGGCGGCTAATACCGACGCCCCCATGATGATGACCAGCGATAACCTGGACATGTACTCGGACTTGGACTTCTACCAGTGGCTGGAGAGCCAGGACCAACCGGCCCCGGCCCCCGCTGCCCAGACCGTGAATGACGACTCGGACGATGATGACGACGATACCGGCGTAGGCGGATGAGCTTGTCCAAGTCGCGCCTGATCCTCCTAGGGTTCGGGCTGTTCCTTCCTCTCTTAATCGCGACGCTGCCGGCTCAGGCCGACGCAGCTCTCGCTGCCATCCCCAGTGATGCCAAGGTCCTGGATTTCATGGCCGACTGGCAGGGTGACGACGGTCAGTGGACCGACCCCATGACCTTCGCCCGCATCGATCCCAGCAAGGTGAAGGCCGATGAGGCCCGCCGCCACGACAAGCCCATCCCTGCCGCCGCCAGCAAGCCCGCGCCTGCCGCCGGCACGGCAGCCGCACGATGAGATCCCCCGCCTACCTCTCTCTCATCCTGGCAGCTGCCCTCGGCAGCGCCACGGCGGCGCCTGTGACGGCTACCCCCGCTACGGTGCCCGCGACTCAGCCGCCGGGGACGCCGGTCGCCTGGGGGGCACTCACGCCCACCGAGCAGCAGCTGCTGCACTATCAGAAAGATAAGTGGTCGAGCCTGCCGCCGCCGCGCCAGCACAAGCTCTTGAACGCTGCCGACCACTGGGCGCGCATGAGTCCCGCGGAGCGGGACAAGTTCCGGGAGCGGGTGCAGCGGTTCCAGAACCTCAGCCCCGATGAACGTCAGCGCATGCGTCAGCGCTATGACGCTTTCCAAAGCCTGCCGCCAGATGAGCAGCAGCACATCCGCAACATGTATAAGAAATACCAGCAGCTGCCGGCGGACAAGAAGCAGCAGCTACGCACTAGATACCAGAAGGCCAAGCCGGCCCACACTGCTGCGCTCGACAACGGGCCAGCGCCGGCTGCTTCCACCAAACCGGTGCAGACGCCACCTAAATAAAACCCCGCAAAAGCGGGGTTTTTTTATGATCATCTTGACGCCGTCTCAATCCAAGGTCTTTATCCCATGGATCAATTTCGCGAGGGCTTCCTGGCCATCGCCGTAGAGCATCCGGGTGTTGTCCCTGTAGAAGAGCGCGTTCTCGATGCCCGAGAAACCGCGGCCCTGGCCGCGCTTGATGACGATGACGTTCTTGGCCTTGTCCGCGTCGAGGATGGGCATGCCGTAGATGGGGCTGTCCTTGCGCTCGCGGGCATCCGGGTTCACCACGTCGTTGGCACCGATGATTAGCGCTACGTCCGCACTGGGAAACTCCGGGTTGATCTCTTCCAGGTCCGCGATGATGTCGTAAGGTACGCCGGCTTCCGCCAAGAGCACGTTCATGTGGCCGGGCATGCGGCCCGCCACCGGGTGGATTGCGAACTTCACGGTGACGCCGCGGTCCTGCAGCAGCTTGGTCAGCTCCCAGACCTTGTGCTGAGCCTGGGCCACGGCCATGCCGTAGCCGGGGACGATGATCACCTTGGAGCCATAGGCCATCATCACGCCCGCGTCGGCGGCGTCGACGGGCTTCATGCTGCCGGTCACTTCACCGCCCGCAGCGGTGGTCTCGCCGAAGTTGGAGAACAGAACGTTGCCGATGGACCGGTTCATGGCCTTGGCCATGAGCTGCGTGAGCAGGGTGCCCGCCGAACCCACCACCATGCCGGCGATGATCATGGCCGGGTTCTGCAGCACGAAGCCCTCGAAGGCCACGGCGAGGCCGGTGAAGGCGTTGTAGAGAGAAATCAACACTGGCATGTCGGCGCCGCCGATGGGCACGGTCATGAGCACGCCGAAGATCAGTGACAGTAGGAAGAAGAACACCACTGGGCTGGAGTCGTGGGCATAACCCAGCGCGATCATGGCGCCGTGGCCTGCAGCCAGCAGGAACACCAGGCCGTTCACCAACTGCTGGCCCTTGAAGCGCAGCGACTTGTTGATGAGGCCCTGGAGCTTGCCGAAGGCGATGAGGCTGCCGCTGAAGGAGACCGCGCCGATGAGCGCGCCCACCACCGCGAGAGTCCGCGCCGCGGTGCCCAGGCCGTCCGGATGCAGCAGCTCCGCCGCGGCGATAGCCGCTGCCGCACCGCCACCCATGCCGTTGTAGAGCGCCACCATCTGCGGCATGGCAGTCATGGCCACGCGCTTGCCGCTCCACCAGGCGGCGATTCCGCCGATGAGGATGCCGGCTAACATCAGGCCGAAGTTGTGCATGCCTGGGTACAGGAAGGTGATGAGCGTGGCGACCAGCATTCCCACGCCGGCCCAGACGATGCCGCCACGGGCGCCCTTGGGACTGCTCATACGCTTGAGCCCCAGGATGAACAACACCGCTGCCAGGAAATAGGCGGCCTGGATGATGTCGTCGGTGATGGCGGGAGAGAAGGGGCTCATGGGGTCTTCGCCTTCTTGCCGCTATCCTTGAACATCTCCAGCATGCGCTCCGTCACCACGTAGCCGCCCACCGCGTTGCCAGCAGCCAGTACCACGCCGACGAAGCCGATGATCTGCTCCACGGGGCCGACGGCCTGCCCTAAGGCCACCATGGCGCCCACCAGCACGATGCCGTGCACGAAGTTGGAGCCGGACATCAGCGGCGTATGCAGGATCACCGGTACCCGCGAGATGACTTCGTAGCCGGTGAAGCCTGCCAACATAAATATATAGAGCGCGATGAACCCGTCGATCATTTACGCACCCTCCACTAACTTACGCGTCGGTTCATGCATGATCTTGCCGTCATGGGTCACCACGCTCTTGGCGTAGACCTCGTCGTTCCAATCGATGTTGATGGCGCCGTCCTTCACGATGGGTGTGAAGAAGTTGAGCAGGTTCCGGGCGTACATGTCGCTGGCGTGCTCTGCCAGGAGGCTCGGCAGGTTGAGCGGCCCCGAGACCAGCACCGCACCGTGCCAGATGTCTTCGCCAGGGCTCGTGAGTTCGCAGTTGCCGCCGGTCTCGGCGGCGAGATCCAGCACTAAGGCGCCGGGCTTCATGGCTTCCACCATTGCCTTGGATATGATCTTCGGCGCGGGACGTCCCGGGATGGCGGCGGTAGTGATCACCGCGTCCGCCAGGGCCACATGCTTGGCCAGCGCGTCCTGCTGCTTCTGTTTCTCTTCCGTCGTCAGTTCTCGGGCGTAACCGCCGGTGCCTTCTGCCGAGACGCCCGTGTCCACGAACTTGGCGCCCAGCGACTCCACCTGCTCGCGGGCGGCGGCGCGTACGTCATAGCCTTCCACCATGGCGCCCAAGCGACGCGCGGTGGCGATGGCCTGCAAGCCTGCGACACCCGCGCCCACCACCAGCACTTTCGCCGGGCGGATGGTGCCGGCGGCGGTGGTGAGCATGGGGAAGAAGCGGCCGAGTTTCTCGGCGGCCAAGAGCGCGGCTTTATAGCCTGCAGCTGCCGCCTGTGAAGAGAGTGCATCCATGGCCTGGGCGCGGGAGATGCGCGGCACCAATTCCATGGAGAAGGCCGTCACCCGCGCATCGCGCAGCGCCTTGATGCGATCGGGATCCTTGTGAGGGCTGAGGAAGGCCACCAGCACCGAACCCGCGCGCATACGCGGCACGTTAGCGATGGGTGGCGGCGTGACGCGGAACACCACATCCGCGAGCGGGATGGCGTCGGCGGGAGCGATGAGATGCGCATCCGGGAACAGACGATCCGGGAATCCGGCCGTGTCGCCGGCACCGGGCTCGAGCATCAGCTCTACCCCGAGGGTCTTGAGCTTGGCAGCGACCGGCGGACACAGGGCCACGCGGCGCTCATTGCCGCCACGTTCCAGGGGCACGAATAGCTTGATGGCCATGGGTTTTCCCGTCTTTTGGGGCCGAGAGCAGTTTAGCCTGCTTATAGGCCCTCTGGCACCGGTCCCGAAGGTGGTTTCGGGCTGATTGTCTTGGGCGTGTCGTTGCTTTTTAAGCCTATTACTGCAATATTTTGTCCAGGTCTTTCAGGGTCTTGAGGATATAGGGTGTACGACCTTTCCCAAGAAGTGCTCCGCACCGATGCGGCCGGAATGCCGCTGGAGTGGATCGACTATCAGGACGCGGTGAAGCTGTATCACCTGGATCAGGTGGCCTACAGCTACGGCAGCCTGTTGTATCGCCTGCACGGCGGTATCTGCGCCAAGAGTGGCCGGCGAAGCGTCATCGAAGTGAACTCCATCATCGCTACCTATGGCAACAACATCGCCTCGGCGAAAGCGCGCAAGCACTACGTGCCGCCACTCAATAACCACACTCTCTTCAAGCGAGACGCCCATGTCTGCATGTACTGCGGCAAGCGTTTCCCCACCAGCGACCTGTCCCGCGAGCACGTCACGCCCCTGAGCCGCGGCGGCCGCGACATGTGGACGAATGTAGTGGCCGCCTGCAAGCGCTGCAACAACCATAAGGCGGGGCGCACGCCGGAAGAGGCGCGCATGCAACTCTTGGCCATCCCGTTCACGCCCAACCACGCCGAGTACATCTTCCTGAAGGGTCGCCGCATCCTGGCGGACCAGATGGAGTTCCTGCTGGCGCACTTCCCGCGCACCAGCCCGTTGCATAGACGAGTAAAACAACTTCTTCTGCCTGCCTGAAATCGGCTGACGTAGGTCGTCTCGAGCCCGCTCCATCGCAGGTCATGAATAAAAGACCCCGCCTCTCGGCGGGGTCTTTAGTTTGCGTGCTAAGTGCAGCGTCTATTGATGGCCGCTCTGCATCATCTCCTGCATGGTGGTCTGGGTGTAGCCCGCCGGGATGTTGAACAGGCCCGCATCCACGGAGCCGGTGCTGACAGACTTCAGGGTGTCGGTCTCGGTCTCCAGGTTCAGGTTGCGATACTGCTGGCGGGTGGTCTTGATGGCGAAGCCGCTGGTCAAGGTGGCGGCCATGCCCTGGCCCATGGGGCCCATGCGCGACATCAGCTTCTGCATGCCGGTGCGCATGGCCTGAAGGGTCTTCAGGTCAGCGGCGGGTATGCCTAGGGATGCCGGCGAGTCCACCACGCAGCTGGTGGCGCGGGGCTGGTTGTTCACCACCACCTGCACGTCCTTGCAGCCGTGGCCGTCCACGGTCTCGCTGGTGCCGAGGTCCTTGAGGGTCACCTGCATGCCGCCGTCGGCCTGGTTGTACTGGGGCAGGTGCGACTGGTTCATCTGCTGCAACATGGCTTTCTGCTCAGGCGTGAGGTTCGCCGTAGCGGTCTCCATCTGCTGGTTAGCTTGATCCATCTCCGTCTGATGCTGGGCCATGGCCGCCTGGGCATTGGCGCTTTGGATCTTCTCCTGCGCCGCACCTGCGGTAGCGCCCATCTGGGCCGCGCTCTGGTTGTCGAGGCGCAGGTATTTCTTCTGGCCCGGCAGGAGCACCGTGGCGGTATTGCTGGCGCTGTCGTAGAGGGAGATGTTGTTGCCGCCTTCACCTTCCACGCGCACCTTGCCGTTCTTGACGAACATCTGGGTGGAGACGGTGCCCTTCTCATCCACGAAGGTGATGTGGGTATCGGCTAGGGCGGGCAGGGCGGCGGTGCCGAGGGCCAGCCCCAGGCTTAAGGCTGCGGTCTTCTTCAACATATGCATCGCTCCTGAGCTAAGGTGGGGTCCTTAAGGCTTAACACTAAACCGGAGACCAAGACTTGGGAAGCGGGCCTTCATCTGCAGTGGCTTCCCGGGCCGAAGCCTGGTTCGATTCACGCGGCCTCGGGGCGCCTCTCTGGCGTGGGCTCGGCAGCGGCGTAGGCGGCGATCGCTGGTGCGCCACGGCCGGCGGCGAGAACCTGTTCCTGAAATGCGGCGACGCCCAGATCCTGGCGGCGGAGGCGGACGGGCTCAAGGCGCTGGCGGCTGCCAGGGAGGTACGCGTGCCGGTGGTGCACGACTCCGGCACCGTAGAGCGGGAGGGCTACCTTCTGATGGAGTGGCTGCCTCTGGTCGACAACCCAGCCGGCGCGGCGGCGCGCCTCGGCGAAGCCCTTGCTCGTCTGCATCTCGTGCGCCGGCCCCGGTTCGGTTGGCCGCGCAGCAACTTCATCGGTGCCACGCCCCAATTCAATCGCGAGGGCGAGGATTGGATCGCCTTCTTCCGCGAGCAACGCTTGGGCTTTCAACTCAGGCTCGCCGGCGAGGATGGTCACCGCGGTGCATTCCAGGAAGCGGGCGCGGAACTCATGGCGGGCATGCACAAGCTCTTCGCCGGTTACACGCCCCAGCCGTCGTTGCTGCACGGCGACCTATGGAGTGGCAACTGGGGTGCACTGGTGGAAGAGGGTCCTGTGGTGTTCGACCCGGCGGTGTATTGCGGCGATCGGGAGACGGACATCGCCATGAGCGAGTTGTTCGGCGGATTCCCGCCGGAGTTCTACGCTGCCTACAGGCATCATGCCCCATTGGATCCCGGTTACACGCTGCGCCGCGACCTCTATCAGCTCTACCACGTGCTGAACCACCTTAACCTGTTCGGCGAGGGATATCTGGCACAGGCACAGAGATTGATGGATAGGCTTAACGCAGAACTGAGCTGATCAGGCCTGTGGCAGCCACACGCTGACGGTGAGACCGCCCTCGGCGCGATTCGCCAGGCTGATCCTCCCGCCATGTGCTTCTACGATCTCACGGCACAGCGGCAGGCCTAGGCCCGTGCCGGATTGCTTGGTGGAATAGAAGGGCAGGAGCGCCTGCTCCAGCACGGTGGGGCTCATGCCCGGCCCCGCGTCCGCCACGTCCAGGCGCAATTCCTGGGAGTTCTGGCGCACGCTTAAGGTCACGGCCTCCTTGGCGGATCCCGATTCGTGGGCATTCTTCAGCAGGTTGATCAGCACTTGTTGCAGCTGGGCGGCGTCGAAGCGTCCCGGTTCCGTCGGCAGAGCGCCCTCCAGGCGGAAGGGTGCCATGCCGCTCAGGGAAGCCACGAACGCGGACCAGTCCACGCTCTCGATGCGCGGTGCCGGTAATTTGGCGAAGCGCCCGTAGCCATCGATGAAACTCTTCAGGTGTTGGGCCCGCTCCTCGATGGTGGCCAACACGCCCTGCAACTTGCCGGTGTCGGCTTGCCCCGCCAGGACGCGTCCGGAGTGAGCGAGGGAGGTGATGGGCGCCAGGGAGTTGTTGAGTTCATGGCTCAGGACTCGGATCACTTTCTTCCAGATGGCCACTTCCTGGCGATTGAGTTCGCGGGTCAGCTGCTTGAAGAGATACAGGTCGTGGCGTTGGGCGTTCAGGGTGAAGCGCTCGCGGGACAGGTAATAGATCTCATCCTCCCCCTCGCGCTGCATGCTGAACATGCCGTCGCGTCCGCTTAACACCGCCTGACGCAGGGTCTCCGGGGCTTCCTGCAATACGTCACTGAAGGCGTTGCCTTCGAAGCGCCGGCCCTGATGGAAGAGTTGGCGGGCTGCCACGTTGGAATACACCACCCGGTCGTTGGCGTTGCTGAGCACCAGCGCCCAGGGGGTGCTCTGGATCACCGTATCCAGCATGAGTTCGCGCTGGTAGAGGGATTGGCGTTCGCGACGCAGCACATCACCCGCGGCGTTATACAGGCGCACCAGCGCGCCCAGCTCATCGTCCCGCTTGGGGTTCAGGCTCACGCTGAAGTCGCCATCCTGGAAACTCGCCACTCCGTCGCCCAGTGCCGTGATCAGCCGGTTGATGGGCGCCATGAAGCGACGCACCGAATAAACCGTCATGGGCACGCAGATCGCGAGGGATATGAAGAGCGCATCAGGCAACGAGCCCATGAGCCGGGCGAGCAGGATAGTGAGCAGCACCGCCGCCACGCTGAGGGCGGCGGCCAGCAGCAGGAACCGGCCTTCCAATGAGCGACGCAGAGGCATGGGAGCAGTCTAACTCTTCGGAATGCCGAACTTCTCCATGCGGCGATACAGCGCCTGGCGGGAGAGCCCCAGTTCCTGGGCGGCGGCGGCGATCACTCCGCCGTGGCGGATGAGCACTGCCTCGATGTCGGCACGACTCGGCTCCGCATTTGGAGCCGCCGCGGCCGGGCGCGTGACCGGCAGCCCCAGGGCTGCTGCATCCACGGTCTTGCTCCCGGCCAGTAGCGCGGCGCGGCGCATGCAATTCTGCAGTTCGCGCACGTTGCCGGACCAGGGGTGGTCCAGCAGCGCCCGTTCCGCTTCGGGGCTGAGGTTGTGGCCTGCACCCAGGAAGGCGCGGGCCAGGGGCAGCACGTCTTCGCGTCGCTCCGCCAGCGCCGGCACATGCAGCTCGATGACGTTCAAGCGGTAGAACAGGTCTTCGCGGAAGCGGCCGGCGGCGATGGCGGCCCGCAGGTCCGAGTTGGTGGCGGTGATGATGCGCACCTTCACGCGCCGGGTCTGGTTCGAACCCAAGCGCTCGAACTCGCCGGTCTGCAGTACGCGCAAGAGCTTCACCTGGCCGGCCAGGGGCAGGTTCGCGATCTCATCCAGGAACAGGGTGCCGCCGTCGGCGGCTTCGAAGCGGCCGGCGCGGCCCTTCTGCGCGCCGGTGTAGGCGCCGGCTTCGGCGCCGAACAGTTCGCTCTCGATCAGCTCCGCGGGCAGTGCGCCCATGTTGACCTTGATGCAGGGTCCGGCCTTGCAGGCGGAGTTGGCATGGATGATGTCGGCGATCTTCTCCTTGCCGGCACCGTTGGGTCCGGTGATCACCACCGGCACGTCGGAGTGCGCCACCTGCGTCGCGATGCCCACCAGCTGCTGCATGGCTGGGCTCTCGTAGACGATGCCGCAGAGATCGAAACGCTGGCTCAGCCGCTCCCGCGCCGCGCGCCGCTCTTCTGCCTCGCGTCGCGTCTGGCGTTGCAGAGCGCCTAGGGCCAGCAGGTTCTTAACCGTGACCACGAGCTTGGCGTCATCCCAGGGTTTCGCCAGGTAGTCGGCAGCCCCGGCTTTGACGAGTTCCACCGCGTCTTCCAGGTGGGTCCAGCCCGTGAGCAGGATGATGGGTAGGTCCGGATGGCGGCGACGGATCTCGCCGAAGAGCTGCACGCCCTCGCGACCTGAGGTGGTGTCGCCGGTGAAGTTCATGTCCTGGATCACGAGGTCCACGGATTCGCTGCCCAGGAGCGCAAGGCCACCCTCCGGCGACAGAGCGGTGAGGGTATCGATGCCGTGCAGGCCGAACAAGATGCCCAGAGCCTCGCCGATGGCGTGGTTGTCGTCGATGACCAGGATCTTCCCCAAATCACACCTCATTAGGACGCAGGCATCTCTAGTCTAACTTCCTTGGCAGTACTACGCTGAATCAGAGATTGCGCGCGGCTGAAGCCGGCGCGATGCGGCTGGCGTGGAGAGCCGGATTGAGCACCGCGAGCTGACCCAGCCCCAGCAACAGCAGCGCCGTCACGGGCAGGTAGGTGAGCGGCAGCGGTGCCACGCCGTAGCTGCGTACCAACAGCATGTTGAATAGCTCTGCCAGCGCCAGTCCCAGCACCACACCGGTGCCGACGATCATGAAGTTCTCCAGCTGGAAGTGCCGCAGCACGTCCCGGCGCGTGGCACCGACGGCGCGGCGGATACCGATCTGGCGGGTGCGTTGCTGCACCCAGAAGCCGGCGAGCCCGGCGATGCCGATGATGGTGACTGTGAGCAGTCCCAGCGCTGAAGCCAGCAACAGGCCGATCATGGTGTAGTCGCTCTGGAAGAACGCATGACGGAGTTCAGCATAGCTGCGGGCGTCGTTGATGATGCGCTGCGGCTGGGCCTTCAGCAGCGTGGCTTGCGCATCGCGCAGCACCTGGGCCTGATCCTTGGGATCGCTGCGCAGGATATACAACACCCTGGCTCCGTCAGCGATGACCGGATAGAGCATGCTGTTGCCGTCGGTGTCGGTCCCGTTCAGGGACGGGCGCACCAGCGTCTCCACGATCCCGACCACGGGGATGAGCTGCTTGTTCACGTAGAGGTCTTTGCCGAGCGCGTCCTGGCCCGGGAAGATGCGCTCCGCGAGGCTGCGACTGATGATGATGGCGGGTACCGGGTTGGTGTCGTACGGCCCGGGCCGCACGTATTCCGAGGGTTGGAAGTCGCGCCCCTCCACCAGTTTCAGCCCCAGCGTCGCCAGTTCACCGGGTCCGCCGTGGTAGATGCTGGCACTGCTGCAGCCCGGTACCTCCTCGCTGTGGAACTGGCTGGAGCGATCCTGATCCGCCTTGTTGACACAGGCGGACGTGTTCCAGCCGTTCTGGTTGAGTGGCAGCGAGCTGCGTAGTGCGGCGACGGCCTGCACACCGGGGATAGCGCGCAACAGGGCCAGATCCTCGGTATGGCGGGCCAAGGGATCGGCCCCCGGGGCGACGTCGTTGACCGAGAGGGTGGAGAGGCCGGCCTCGGTCACGCCTGTCACCACCGAGACGTTCTCGATGCGCGTAGCTATCAACGAAGCCACGTTACAGACGATGGCGCAGGTGAGCGTCACCTGCAGCACCAGCAACATGCTGGTGAGCTTGTGGTGGCGCAGGCTGGAGAGGATGGGGTGCATGGGGGTCACTCGGACTTGAGCAGGGCCGCCGGCGGCTCGCCGCTGGCGCGCCAGGCCGGCACGATGCCGGCCAGGAGGCTTGCGCCCACCGCGAGCAGCAGGGTCCACAACAACAGCGGTACATCCATGTGCGCCAGGTGCGCATAGGCATCCGGGCGCTGACGTACGGCCCACAGGCCGACTTGCGCGAGCATGAGGCCGAGCAGGCCGCCCGCCACACCGACCAGGGCGGCCTCCACGCTGAACTGCAGGAAGATGTCGCGCCGGCTCGCCCCGAGCGCACGCCGCACGCTGATCTCGTTGCGCCGGCGCAGGAATTTGGCCAGCAGCAGGCACACGATGTTGGTGAGGCATACGGCCAGGAACCCGAGCGCTAGCCAGAGCTGTAGCTGCACATCGTCCGGCACCAGGCGTTTGGCGCGCAGCCAGGGCATCAGGCCATCCAGGCGGGCACGCTCCGGCGGGCGCTGGAAGCGCCCGGCCTTCAACTGTTCCGCGGAATAGTCATGGAGGAATCCGGCGTAGGCGGCCACCTGCGCCGGCGTGTCGAGCTCGACCCAGAGCTGCAACCAGGTGCAACGGGGGTCGCTGTACATGGAATCGATGTTCGCGTTGCCCCAGCAATCGGTATCGCCGTCGACTCCGAACTTCAGTTCCTGCGCGGTGTGCAGGGGCAGGAAATACCCATCCGGGCCGTTGAACATGCTGTAGGAGTACCCGGTGTAGAACATG
>DASYCJ010000069.1:0-22481 GCA_036500225.1 Gammaproteobacteria bacterium | reverse complement strand
GTTTCGGCCGACCGTGGGCCAAAGCCAAAAAGGGCGGGTTCCTAAGGACCCGGTTTTACATTCGCATGCGGGGCTCCGGGCGTGCCAATCATCACTGCGGTCTGTCCCGAGATTCACAACGAGGAGGTTGCGCGGCAGGTCAGTGCCGAGCAGACCAACCTGTTGTTTCGATTCGGCTGGGCGGCAGACTGGCCGAGCGTGGCGGCTGCCTTGGCCTTCTTCTGGGTGTTTTGGGCACTGGACGGTGGTTTGGCCTGCGCTTGGTGCTCTGCCTGCATGGGCATCGCGGCCCTAGGGCGCGCGGGCGCCTCATACGTGTTCCGGCGCCGCAGTATCCCGGTGGAGCAGGCCCGGCATTGGCAGCGGATCTATCTGGCATTGACCCTCTTGCTCGCCGCCGGATGGGGTGCGATGGGCGTGAGTCTGCTGGTACCCGGAAGCTGGGGTACGGCGGCCTTGCCAGCGCTCCTGATGGTGGGTGTGACGGCTATAGCCTTGCCGCTACTAAATGCTAGCCTGCTGCATTACTTCGGTTTCGTGGCTGTGGTGATTGCGCCTGCTGCTGTACGGCTGCTGTTGGCCGCCGATCATGTCTCATCGACCATCTTGCTGCTCTTGCTTGCGGGTGCAGCGCTCTTGTGTGCCGTGGCGCGCGCAGCCAATGCGCGCGTATTAGAAGGTCTGAACCTCAGGTTCTCTTACGCCACCATCGTCGAGGAGCTGACCGGGCAGGTCTCCGAACGCACCCGGGTCGAGACCAAGTTGCGCGAGGGCGAAGAGCGTATGCGCCGCCAGAGCCAATCGCTCCTGGACCTGGCGCGCGAATCGAGCATCTCCGGCGGCGACATCAAAGGTGCGCTCACGGTGATCAGCGAGAAAGCCTCTCAGGCGTTGAACTGTCGCCGCATCTGTATCTGGTTCCTGGATGACACAGGTTCCTCGTTGCGTTGTGCGCACGTATACAGCCACGGCAAACATAGCCAGGGCGAAGGCGACGTGATCGACAAACGACGCAGCCCGACGCTGTTCCACTCTATCCATGAGACGCGCACTTATGCGGTGAGTGACGTCGCCACCGATGCCCGCATCAGCGAGCTGCGCCAGGAGTACCTCCGACCCCATGGCGTGACGGCTTTGCTGGTGGCACCGTTCCGCCAGGGAAATAAGGTCAGGGGCATCATCACCCATGAATTCCAGGGGGGTACTCGCGAATGGACCCGGGACGAGGCGAGTTTCGCCAGCTCCCTGGCGGATTTCGTGTCTCTGGGGATCACTTCGAATGATCGCCGTACTGCCGAAGACAAGCTGCGGGAGATGGCGAACTACGATCGGCTCACGGGCCTGCCTAATCGTTCCTTGTTTCTGGACCGGCTGGCGCAGGGCTTGGCGAAGGCGCGCCGTTCACGGCAACGTGTGGCACTCCTGTTCATCGACGTGGACCGTTTCAAGAGTATCAATGATTCCCTAGGCCACCATTCTGGCGATTTGGTGTTGCGCGCCATCGGCAAGCGCCTGCTGGCCTGTGTGCGCGCTTCGGATACGGTCGCGAGGCTCGGCGGCGATGAGTTCACGGTGATCCTGGAGAACTGCCAGGACGCGGAATACATCACGATGGTCTGCGAGCGCATCCTGGCGGCCGTGGTGGAGCCCATCCCGCTGGGGCAGACCGATGTGAACCTGACCTGCAGTATCGGCATCAGCCTGTTCCCGGGCGATGGCGAGGATGGCGACATGCTGCTGCAGAATGCCGACAGTGCCATGTACAAGGCCAAGGATCGTGGCCGCAACAACTACCAGTTCTTCACCCAGGATATGCACGCGCGGGCCATGCTGCATCTCTCGCGCGAGAATGCCCTGCGTAAGGCTCTGCAGCGCACCGAGATGGTGTTGCATTACCAGCCACAATTCGACGTGGAGAAGGGTGGCGTCGTGGGCCTGGAAGCCTTGGTGCGCTGGCATGACCCGGAGCTTGGTCTGATATGGCCTGGTGAATTCATCCCCCTGGCGGAGGAGACCGGGCTCATCGTCCCACTCGGGCAGTGGGTCCTGGAGCAGGCCTGCAAACGCGCCAAACAATGGCACGAGGCGGCCAAGGGACGGCCGTTCCATATCGCCGTGAACCTCTCGGTTCGCCAGTTCGGCATGAAGAACCTGGTGGAAGTGGTACGCGGAGCCTTGCAGGATTCAGGGCTGCCGCCGGCCGCGCTGCAACTCGAGATCACCGAGAGCATGATCATGCGGGACGTGGAGAACAACATCGGGGTGCTGGAACAGCTCAAGGTATTGGGCGTACGCATCGCCCTGGACGACTTCGGTACCGGCCACTCCTCGCTGCTTTATCTGAAGCGCCTGCCGGTGGACGTGCTGAAGATAGACCGCGAGTTCGTGGATGTTATCCATAAGAGCGAATATGACGCGGCCATCGCCCGTACCGTCATCGCCCTGGGCGATAGCCTGAAGCTGACAGTTATCGCAGAGGGGGTGGAGACCGTGCCTCAGATGCAAAGTCTGCGGGCCCAGGGCTGCCGGGTCATGCAGGGCTACCTTTTCAGTCCCCCCTTGGTGGAAGAAGACTGCGATCGCCTGCTGAATGGGATAGTAGATCTGGCCATATAGTTAGCGTGCGAAACAGTCATTTAGACTGGATTTCTCGTCCCAACATGACATAATCACTAGTACATTATGTGCCGAAGGGGCGCTGGCGAAAGCCAGGCATAAGGCACACTGGCCTTCAGGGGTTTGGAGCAGTCAGGGTGGCGGCAGAGCAGCCAGTCCGGAAGTTCATGTCTTTCGACCAGCACGTGCAGCTGGCACGGGTCAACGCGCTCCGTAAATTCGGTCGCTGGACCGACGTGGCGGTGATCTGCGCTGCGGTCGTGGCTGCATTGTCCTTCTGGCAAGAGATCGATCACATCGCGATGGGCTCATGGCTCGTCTGCATGGCCTTCGTCAGCGGCATCCGTATCTGGTTGAGCTGGCGCACAGACGGCGACATCGACTCCATCACCACTGCAACGTATTGGCAGAAGATCTTCCTGGCCCTGACCCTGCTCCTCGGTATAGCGTGGGGCTACGCGGGTTGGGCCATGTTCCATCCCGGAGCCTTGCAGCAAGAAGTGGCGCTGTTGGTATTGCTGGTCGCCATGGGCGCGCTACCGGCGATGATGCTGGCGGGCAACATCTATTTCTACATCGCCTATCTCACCATGCTGTTCCTGCCTATCGACGTGCGCCTGGCGATGGAGCAGGGCTTCACGGGGCTCGCGGTGGTGGTCGTGAGCGCGGTCGTGATGGTCACCCTCTGTTTCATCGCGCGCACCCAGCAAGCGGAGATAGCGGATCGTCTGCGCATCAAGCTTTCCTACGAAGGCGTGGCGGAGGAGCTGGATAACGAAGTCAACCAGCGCACGCGTATCGAGACCCGGCTCAAGCGCGAGGAAGAGAAGACCCGCCATAAGGATTCTCAGCTCTATGAGCTGACCCGTGATCCCAGCATCTCGACCGGGGACCTGCGGGCAGCCTTCGAGGTCATCAGTTCCCGTTCCATCCAGGCTACCCAGTGCGAGCGCATCAGTATCTGGCTGATGAACTCCATCGGTACCGCCATGCGCTGCGTGCATGTGTACGAGCGCGGCGAGCACTCCACCCAATCACGCGCCAACATCGAGAAAGACGAATGCTCGCAGCTCTTCGAGGACCTGCAGCAGAGTCGCGCGGTCCCGGTACCCGATATCCAGCACGACGCCGGGCTCGCCAAGGTATGGCACCACTACTTCAAGCCCAATAACACCAGCGCAGTGCTGTTCGTGCCGTTCCGCCATGGCTACAAAGTCCGTGGTGTGGTGTTCCACGAATGGATGGGCGGCGTGCGCCCCTGGACCGCCGAAGAGATTAACTACGCGAGCGCCTTGGCTGATTTCATGGCCCTGGCCCTCTCGGCCGCGGATCGCCGCCAGGCGGAAGAAGAGATGCGCCGGCTGGCCAACTATGACCATCTCACCGGTCTGCCGAACCGCACCCTGTTCCTGGATCGCATGGAGCAATCTCTGGCCCGTGCGCGCCGTTCCCGCAAGCCCATGGCACTGTTGTTCATCGACGTGGATCGCTTCAAGAGCGTCAACGATTCCCTCGGCCACAACGTGGGCGATCAACTGCTCTACCAGATCGGCCAGCGTCTGCTGGAGTGCGTGCGTACTTCGGATACGGTGGCGAGATTAGGCGGCGATGAGTTCACGGTGATCATCGAGGAGTGTACCGAGCCACAGTCAGTGACATTGACTTGCGAACGCATCCTGACCTCGCTCTCTGAATCCATGTTGTTGGAAGGCACCGAAGTGAACCTAGGCGCCAGCATCGGCGTGAGCATGTATCCGTCGGACGGCACCACGGTGCAAGCCTTGCTGCAGAACGCGGACAGCGCCATGTACAAGGCTAAGGATCGCGGCCGCAATAACTATCAGTTCTTCACTCAGGACATGCACGCCAAGGCGATGCAGCGGCTCTCCAGCGAGAATGCGCTGCGCCGGGCACTCAAGCATAACGAGATGGTGCTGCACTACCAGCCCCAGTTTGACATCAAAGAGGGCGGCATCGTTGGTGTCGAGGCGCTGGTACGTTGGCAGGATCCGGAGATCGGCTTGGTGCCGCCGGGCGAATTTATCCAGCTGGCGGAAGAGACCGGGCTCATCGTCCCGCTGGGGCAATGGGTACTGGAGGAAGCTTGTCGACAGACCGGCATCTGGTACAAATCGTCACGCGCCAAACGCCTGCATGTGGCGGTGAACCTCTCGGTGCGCCAGTTCACCATGCAGAACCTGAAGCGAGTGGTCGAGGATGCATTGTTGAGTTCGGGCCTGCCGCCATCAGCGTTGCAGTTCGAGATCACCGAGAGCCTGATCATGCAGGACGTGAAGGCCAGCATCCGCATCCTGGAGGACCTGAAGTCTCTGGGTGTGCGCATCGCGCTGGATGACTTCGGTACCGGCCACTCATCGCTCATGTACATCAAGCATCTGCCGGTAGACATCATCAAGATCGACCGGGCTTTCGTCCAGGGCATCGCCGTCAACGAGTACGACGCGGCCATTGCGCGGGTGATCCTGACCCTGGCGGACCGGCTTAAGTTCCGGGTCATCGCCGAAGGCGTCGAGACCGTGGATCAGATGAAGGCACTGATGGCGGAGGGCTGCCATCTGATGCAGGGCTTCCTGTTCAGCCCACCATTGCCGGCGGACCAGTGCGACCGTCTGCTGCGTGGCGCTCCGGACCTGGAAATCTAAAACAAGAGGCCCGGTACCGGGCCTCTTTCTTTTCTGACTCATTCTCCCCGCATGGTGCCGAATTCATCCACATCGATGGCGTCGCGGACTACTGCATGAGTGTCACGCAGTAAAGCCACTTCGCGCGCATCCAGCACTTGCTGTTTGGCGCCTTCTTCCACGAGGGAGAGATAGTTCGCCGGAGTCAGACGTTTCTTGAGACCCGCTTGCAGCTTCTCTTCCACTGGCTCTGAAGCCAGGGTCTGTTTCAGGGCATGCTCCATGCGCCCCACAGGATCCTTGGGGTCCTGGGAGGTGAAGGCGTTGCGAGTGAGCCGGTCACGAGCATCCGAAGGCTGTAGCAACAGGCTCGCCGCCTGATGGCCGAGCCGGTCACTTACCGGGGCATAGGGGCGGCCCAGAGGCATCACCACCAGACGCATGATCCAGGCCATAGGCCGAGATGGGAAGTTCCTCAGGACACCTTCGAGGGCCTGCTGTATGGCATACAGCGAGTCCTGGCAGGCCCATTCCAGGAGCGGCAGATCTGCTTCGGGCTGACCTTGGTCTTCATACTGTTTCAAGGCCGCGGATGCCAGGTAGAGATGGCTCAGCATGTCGCCGTAGCGCGCCGAGAGTTTCTCCTTACGCTTCATCTCACCGCCCAACATGAGCAGACCCACGTCTGCAGCGAAGGTGAAGACGGCGCTCATGCGTGTGAGCTGGCGATAGTAGCGGGCCGTGCGTCCACTGACAGGTGCCGGCGCGAATAGAGCACCGGTGAGCCCCAGGAACAGCGAGCGGGCCGCATTGCTGATGGTGAAGCCGATGTGCGCGAACAGGGCGCGGTCAAAATCCACCGCTGCCTTGGCATGGTCGGAGCCTGAGGCGGCTTCCATCTCTTTCAGCAGATAAGGATGGGCGCGGATGGCGCCCTGACCGAAGATGATCATGCTGCGGGTGAGGATGTTGGCGCCTTCCACCGTGATGCTCACGGGCACTGCCTGGTAGCCACGAGCCAGATAGTTGCGGGGGCCCATCATGACACCGCGACCGCCGTGTACGTCCATGGCATCTGCCAGCGCCTGGCGCATACCCTCGGTGCAGTGATACTTGAGGATGGCAGAGAGCACCGAAGGCTTCTCGCCGCGGTCCAGGGCGCCAGCGGTGAGGCGACGAGCCGCTTCCATGCGGTAGGTGAGACCAGCGATGCGAGCCAGCGCCTCTTCCACGCCTTCAAACTTGCCAACTGGTACCCGGAACTGCTTGCGCACCCTGGCATAGGCTCCAGTGACGCGACTGGCATGCTTGCCGGCGCCAGTACCGAGCGCGGGCAGGGAGATGGCACGCCCGACTGATAGGCAGTTCATCAGCATCATCCAGCCCTTACCGATGTATTCGGTGCCACCGATGAGGCATTCGAAGGGGATGAATACATCTTTGCCCCTGGTAGGACCGTTCATGAATGCGGAGTTCAGCGGGTTGTGGCGCGTGCCGATCTCCACGCCCCGCAGATTAGTGGGTATCAAGCCAAGCGTGATGCCGAGATCCACCTTGTCACCCAGCAGATGATCCGGGTCATAAGCCTTGAAGGCGACTCCCAAAATTGTGGCGATGGGCGCCAACGTGATGTAGCGCTTGTCCCAGCTGACGCGGAAGCCCAGAGTCTCCTTGCCCTCATAGGTGCTCCTGCAGACGATGCCGGTATCCGGCAATGCGCCGGCATCCGAACCCACATAAGGTCCGGTCAAGGCGAAGCAGGGAATCTCCTCGCCGCGTGCCAGGCGCGGCAGGTAATAGTTCTTCTGCTCATCGGTGCCGTAGTGCAGCAGGAGTTCGCCGGGTCCGAGGGAGTTCGGCACCATCACGGTGACTGCGGCGCTGGTGCTGCGGGTACCGATCTTCATCACCACCGTGGAGTGGGCGAGAGCCGAGAAACCGAGACCGCCATACTGCTTGGGAATGATCATGCCGAAGAGGCGATGTTTGCGGATCTGATCCCAAGCCGCCGGTGGTAGGTCGTTAAGGTCGTGGGTGATATGCCAGTCATCCAGGGATCTGCAGAATTCGTCCACCGGCCCGTCGACGAAGGCCTGTTCCTCGTCGCTGAGGGTGGCGACGGGAGTGGCCAGGAGTTTCTTCCAGTCCGGACGGCCGGTGAAGAGGTCCGCATCCCACCAGGTATTGCCGGCATCGATGGCAATGCGCTCAGTCTCGGAGATGGGCGGCAGGACTTTGCGGAACCATCCCAAAAGATGGTCGGTGATGAGCACGCGACGCAGCGGATACACATTCAGCACCACTGCCAGTACCGCGAATACGATCCAGCCCACCACGGGAGCAGAGTGACAGAGCCAGCCGTCCGTCAGCAGCATCAGGCCCACCGCCACGGTCCAGGCCCACAACGGAGCCGCGACATAGGCCAGCGTCCATAACACCGCGATGACGATGAGCACGAAGATGAGTCCGGACATGCTTGATCCTCAGTGACCTGGGCCGCCTCGGGGCGACGCCGTGATTCAGTGCTTTTCGAATTCGAAACGCATGGACAGGTCGATCGCCCGCACGTGCTTGGTGAGAGCGCCGACAGAGATGTAGTCCACGCCTGTCTCCGCCACGCGATGCACCGCTTCGATGCCTATGCCACCGGAAGCCTCCAGTTTGGCACGACCGGCGGTCAAGGCCACCGCCTCGCGCATGCCTTGGACGTCGAAGTTGTCCAGCAGCAGGATATCGGCGCCGGCATCCAATGCCTCCCTCACCTGGTCCATGGTCTCCACTTCCACCTCCACCGGTACCCGCGCCTCGCTGGCACGTGCCGCCGCTACAGCAGCGCGGATTCCGCCGGCCGCCATGATGTGGTTCTCCTTGATTAGGATACCGTCATACAGCCCCATGCGGTAATTGGTGGCGCCACCGCAGCGCACCGCATATTTTTGGGCCATGCGCAGCCCCGGCAGCGTCTTGCGGGTATCCAGGATCGTGGTGCGCGTGTCGCGCACCGCCTCAGCGTAGTGGCTAGCTTCGGTGGCAGTACCGGACAGGGTCTGCAGGAAGTTCAGGGCACTCCGCTCTCCGGTGAGCAGGCCGCGCGCGGGACCTTCCAGCCGGCAAAGCACCTGGTCGCGGCACACCGTAGAGCCATCCTGCACTTGCCAGTGGATATTGATCCGGTCGTCCACCTGCCGAAATACTTCGTCGAACCACGCGCTGCCGCACAGCATCGCGTCTTCGCGGGAGATCACGTGGCCACGGGCCTGGGCATGCTCCGGTACCAGAGCCGCCGTAAGGTCGCCATCGCCGATATCTTCGGAGAGCGCGCGGCTCACCGTGACAGGGATGTCTGAGGGTAGCGCTATAGACATGGGAGAGCCGAGGGAACGAGGTGCCTACATAGCACCGCGATGTCGATGAGCGTGAAGATGAGTCCGGACATGCTTGATCCTCGATGAACGCGGCGGCCGCCTGGCGGTCTGCCATGTTGACGTCAATGTTTCCCGAATTCGAAACGCATGGACAGGTCCACCGCCTGTATGTGCTTGGTGAGCGAACCCACCGAGATATAGTCGACTCCCGTCTCGGCCACCTGGCGCACCACCTTGAGGTCTATACCGCCTGAGGCTTCCAATTTGGCGCGACCCGCGGTGATGGCGACCGCCTGGCGCATCTTCTCCAGATCTAAGTTGTCCAGGAGCAGGATGTCTGCACCGGCCGCGAGAGCCTCTTGCACCTGCTCCAGAGTCTCCACCTCGACTTCTACCGGCACCTGCACGCCTTGCGCACGGGCCGCCTGGACTGCAGGGGCGATGCCGCCGGCCGCCATGATGTGGTTTTCCTTTATAAGGATACCGTCATAGAGGCCCATGCGGTGGTTGTTGGCACCGCCGCAGCGCACCGCATATTTCTGGGCGTTGCGCAGGCCTGGCAGTGTCTTGCGCGTGTCCAGGATGGTGGTGCGGGTGCCTCGTACCGCTTCGGCATAGCGATGCGCTTCGCTTGCGGTACCGGACAAGGTCTGCAAGAAATTGAGGGCGCTGCGTTCGCCGGTGAGCAGGCCGCGGGCTGGGCCTTCGAGCTGGCATAGCACCTGGTCTTTCTGCACCGTATCGCCATCCCGGACCTGCCAGTGCACCTGGATGCCGTCATCTACCTGGCGGAACACTTCATCGAACCAGGCGGTACCGCAGAGCACCGCTTGCTGGCGCGAGATCACGCGACCTTTGGCACGAGTGCCTTCCGGCACCAGGGCGGCGGTGAGGTCGCCGTCTCCGATATCTTCCGCGAGGGCACGGCTCACCGTCACGGAGATGTCTGTGGGAAGTACGAGGGACATGGGGCAGCCTGGGGAAGACGTCACCTATTATAAAGGTCTCACCCGGTGAGGAGGCGGTAATCGGCCCTCTTCGGGTTTCCCAAAAAAGGGAAGCCCGGCTCTGGGGCCGGGCTTCCGTCTTGCGCTTAGAGGTCTCTTAGCCGTGGATCAGGGGCAGGCCGTGGAAGGCCGAGGCCATGCACATCAGCATGGGGATGGAGAGCATGGTGTTGGTGCGGGAGGCCATGGCGGCGACCTTGCGGGCCTTGGCTTTCTGCTCGTCACTGGCGGGCACGATACCCAGGAGCTTCTTCTGGTTCGGCCAGATCAGCACCCACACATTAAACAGCATGATGCTACCGAGCCACGCGCCGATGCCGATGGTGAGCTGATACTCATTCACCGGCGTGCTCTCGAGGCCGAAGCCGAAGGCCCACAGGTTGCCGCTAAAGGCGAGGTAGCAGAAGCCCATGACCCAGGTGAGGGCCGCAGACCAACGGAACCAGAGCAGGGCGAGGGGCGCCACGTACTTGCTGATGCCGGCGCCACCGGGACCACCTTTGTCCGCACCTGCTTGCGCCATGGCCGGCGTCTGCACGAAGTTGAAGTAGTAGAGCAGGCCGATCCACGTGATACCCGCCAGGATGTGGATCCAGCGGATCAGGGTCAGCCAGTTGATGCTGCCCATGCCCATCGCGAGTATCAACGCGAGGATGATGGAGAGCACGAAGCCCGAGATGAGAGTGCCTTTGATGCTGTTCAGCGGATTCATCGCGTAACTCCTGTTGAGGATTCTTTTAATGGAGAGGTGATTAAGTCGAATCACCGCATCGGTCCAATCAGCATTAGTATAATACTTCTGTCTGTCGCAGTACCCATCTTCGCATCTCCCCAGCTGGCACCGATCCCCCGCAGCCCATCGGTTAAAAGGGCTCCTGTAGCTCCGTGACCGTATACTTTTTTCATCCCGGCGTGCACACAAGGAGAACACCATGCACATCAGCAGAAAGATAAGTCTCGCCACCCTAGTGGCCACCGCCATGCTCGGTACTGCCCTGATCGGCTGTTCCAGCAACCAACCCATGCCAGCACAGAAGGCCGGAGCTTTCGTCGATGATTCCTATCTCACCAGCGCCGTGAAGTCCAAGCTGGCCGTGGATGAGAATCTGAAGTCCTTCGTCGACATCAAGGTCATCACCGATCACCAAGTGGTGACCCTAAGCGGCACGCTTCCCACCGCCGCACTGCGTGACCAGGCGGTTACCGTCGCGAAGAGCGTGGATGGCGTGAAAGACGTGGTCGACGACATTGATGTAAAATCAGACTGATAGCCCGCCCGTCGCGGGCCTCGGAGCCCAAGATGGACGTGGTGGAGCGCATCAAGCAAGAGATCGACAGCAAGCCGGTAGTGCTATTCATGAAAGGCACCCCGGATTTTCCGCAGTGCGGTTTCTCTGCCCGGACCAGCCAAGTGCTGAAGACTCTGGGCGTCGAGTTCGGTCATGTGAACGTGCTGGCGGAGCCCGACGTGCGCGCCAACCTGCCGCGCTACTCCAACTGGCCGACCTTCCCACAACTCTTCGTCGGCGGTGAGCTGATCGGTGGGTGTGACATAGCTGTGGAGATGTTCGAGTCCGGGGAGCTAAAGAAACTCCTGGACGAGAAGGGCATCAAGCACGCTTGATCGAGACGCAAGTGGAGATCGAGGACGGGGCCGCAAGGTCCCGTTCGCTTTTCAGGTCCTGAGCGACGCCTTATAGATGCCTTGGAAGCGGTTGACGATCTCGCAGAAGAGATCCGCGGTCTTCTCTGCGTCGTATGACGCGGAATGGGCGGCGCTGGTATCCCAGCTCAGTCCCAGTGCTTCCACCGCCCGTGCCAGCACTGTCTGCCCCACGGCGACGCCGCCCAAGGTCGCGGTATCGAAGCTGGAGAACGGGTGGAACGGGTTGCGCTTCACGCCGCTGCGGGTTATGGCGGCGTTGAGGAAGTTCAGGTCGAAGAAGGAGTTATGTCCCACCAGCACCGCGCGGCTGCAGTTGAAGCGGTCCAGGTCAGTGCGCACTTCCCGGAACAGGCGCCGCAGCGCTTCACGCTCAGGCAACGCCGGGCGCAAGGGATGGTGCGGGTCTATACCGGTGATCGCGATGGATGCCGGCTCGATGTTGGCGCCCTCGAAGGGCTGCACATGATAGCTGTGGGTTGCGGCGCGTCTCAGGTAACCGGCGTCGTCCATCTCCAACAGCACGCCGGCGATTTCCAGCAAGGCGTCGGTCTGGGCATTGAAGCCACCGGTCTCCACGTCCACCACCACCGGCAGGAAGCCGCGGAAGCGTTGGGAGAAGGGATGCGGTGCGGCAGATTGGTCCATGCGGGCAGGATAAAGCATGCCGTCCGTGGAAGATACGTCTAAGCCATGCTCCAGGTGATTTCCTCGCCGGCGCGCATCGGCACCAAGCGACTGCCGCCGAAGTCGTAGCTCGCGGGCGGCGTCCATGCACGTTTCACCAGGCTGATCTTGGCGCTGTTGCGCGGCAAGCCGTAGAAGTCCGCACCGTGGAAGCTCGCGAAGCTTTCCAGCTTGTCCAGGGCGCCGGCTTGCTCGAACACTTCCGCGTAGAGTTCCAATGCGGCGTGAGCGCTATACATGCCGGCGCAACCGCAGCTGTGTTCCTTCTGGTCCTGCGCGTGAGGCGCGCTGTCGGTACCCAGGAAGAACTTCGGGTTACCACCGGTGGCGGCATCCACCAGCGCCTGCCGGTCCCGCTCGCGCTTGAGGATGGGCAGGCAATAGAAGTGCGGGCGGATGCCGCCCTTGAAGATGGCATTGCGGTTGTGCAGCAGGTGCTGCGGCGTGATAGTGGCGCCCACGTTGGCTGGTGCCTGGCGCACGAAGTCCGCTGCACCTTGAGTGGTGATGTGCTCGAACACCACTTTCAAACTCGGCAGACGCTGCAGTAACGGCGCCAACACCGTGTCGATGAATACTGCTTCCCGGTCGAAGACATCCACTGCGGGATCCGTCACTTCGCCATGCACCAGTAGCGGCATACCCACTTCAGCCATGGCTTCCAGTACTCTTTCGCAACGGCGGATGTCCGTCACGCCGGAGTCGGCATTGGTGGTCGCGCCGGCGGGGTAATACTTAACCGCATAGATATGCCCTGTAGCTTTTGCGCGGCGTATCTCATCACTTGAGGTGTTCTCAGTGAGATACAGGGTCATGAGCGGAATGAAGTCAGCCCCGCGCGGGAGCACGGCCAGGATCCGTTCCCGATATTCCAAGGCCAGTTTCACCGTCGCCACCGGTGGTTTGAGGTTGGGCATGACGATGGCGCGGCCGAAGCGCGCCGCCGTGTGCGGCAGTACCGCGCGCAGCTGTTCGCCGTCCCGCAGGTGCAGGTGCCAGTCGTCAGGGCGGGTTATCTTGAGTTGAGTCATTTGGGAGCCAGGCCCTGTTCGAACAGCAGGTCCAGGGTGAAGCGCACGCCGAAGCCTGTGACATCCGTCGGCACATGGGCGAGGCCGCCTTTGTGTTCCGCTGCAGAGAGGTCCACATGTATCCAGGGCACTGAATCCGGCACGAAACGGCCGAGGAAGCGTGCCGCGAGGATGTGGTCCGCCTCACTCTCGATGATGCACTGCTTCACGTCTGCCACCTGGCTCTCGATGGCTTCGTCGTAATCAGCATCCACCGGCATCGGCCAGACCCGTTCGCCGCTATGGATGCCGGCGGCGATCACCGCCTTTGCAAGCTCGGCGTTCCGGGTGAAGGCGCCGCTGTAACGGCTGCCCAGCGCTACGATGCAGGCGCCGGTGAGGGTCGCGTAGTCCATGATCAAGCCGGGATGGGCGCGGCTGGCGAGCGCCAAGGTGTCTGACAGCACCATGCGGCCTTCCGCATCTGTATGCACGATCTCGATGCTCACCCCATTGCTGGCGCGCACCACGTCGTTTTGTATATAAGCCTTAGGCCCGATCTCATTGCGTGCCAGCGCGAGCCAGGCGTCCACCCGGAACGGCACCTTGAGACGAGTGAGGGTGAGGAGCGTGGCGAGTGCCACGGCGGAGCCCTGCATGTCGCCGTGCATGCCGAACATGGACTTGGCGGATTTGAGGTTCACACCTCCGGTGTCATAGCAGATGCCCTTGCCGACCAGCGCCACCGCTTTGGCGCCAGAGACCGCTTTTGAGGGCTTGTAGGTCAGATGCAGGATACCCGCATCGCGGGCGGCGCTACCTTGGCTTACGGCGAGGAAGGCGCCAGCACCCAACGACTTTAGTTTCTTCTCATCCAGGAACTCTGCCTTCCAGCCTTCACTCTTGGCGAGCGTCTGGACGTAGCCACGGTACTCAGTGGGCGTGAGGTAGTTGGCGGGCTGCAGCGTGAGCCAGCGGGCCAAGGCGTTGCCTTCCGCTTCGGCCAGGCGTCGGCTGAAATCTAGCTTCTGTTTACCGTCGAAGAGTATCAGGCTTTCGATATGCCGGGTCTTATCCGGCTCAGCCTTGAAGCTGGGTGCATCGAAGTTCGAAGCGGCTACGGCTGAGACGATCGCGTCCAAGAGCGTTGCACGCGCGGATTCATCCGCACCCGGCAACAGCACGCCGACCGTAGCCACTTGCGCGTCGCGCAGCTTGGATACGCACTTGCGGGCCAGAGTCAGGAGTTCGAAGGTCGAGGCGGCGGGTTTATAGCTCGCCAGTACCGTGACGGTGCCGCCGGGCAGGTCGAGACGCGTCGGGGAGAGGGTCTTTTCGCCCTCTGGCAAGCGTTTCTTCAATACCTCGGAGTGGGTAAATTCCGGCCAGCGCTTTTGGAGTGCGGTTTCCGGCAGCAGTATAATGAGCGCCCCCAGGGCATCCACCCGGGAGGCGTCCGCCGCCGTCAGCGACTGGCGTATCTCGAGCTTCGGGAACCGGGGCAGGTTGGAGGGCATCGAAGCTTCCGGGCGTTTGAGTCTGGAGATGATATAGGGCTTCAGGCCCTGCTGAAAGCGAGTTCAAGCATCGGGACGGCCGGATGACGGCCGTGCACCCCGCGGCGGCGGGGTTTTTATTACTCCCCATCGCATACCCCAAAATATAGGCATCTCTTGCCATGGCGAACGACAGCAATATGCAGGACCTGGATCAACTCGAGACCCACGAATGGCTGGAAGCGCTGGCATCGGTGCTGGAGACCGATGGCGCCGAGCGCGCCCATTTCCTCATCGAACAGCTGATCGACAAAGCGCGCCGTTCCGGCGCCTACCTGCCGTATAGCCCCAACACCGCTTACGTAAATACCATCAATGCCAACCAGCAGCCGGTCTATCCCGGCGACCGGGCCGTCGAGAAACGCATCGAGGCTTACCTGCGTTGGAACGCCATGGCCATGGTCGTGCATGCCAACAAAGAGAACAGTGGCATCGGTGGCCATATCGCCACCTATGCGTCCTCCGGCACCTTGTATGAAGTGGGCTTCAACCATTTCTGGCGCGCACCGAGTCCCGACCACGGCGGCGACATGGTCTACATCCAAGGCCACTCTTCGCCTGGCATCTACGCCCGCTCCTTCCTCGAAGGGCGCTTCACCGAGCAGCAACTGCTGAACTTCCGCCGCGAAGTGGAGCGGGATGGTCTCACGAGCTACCCGCATCCCTGGCTCATGCCCGACTACTGGCAGTTCCCGACGGTGTCCATGGGCCTCGGGCCGCTGCAGGCCATCTATCAGGCGCGCTTCATGCGTTATATGGAGCATCGTGGCTTCACGCCTGAGAGCGACAGAAAGGTGTGGGCTTTCCTGGGCGACGGTGAGATGGATGAGCCGGAATCCCTGGGCGCCATCTCTCTGGCTTCCCGCGAGAAGCTCGACAACCTGATCTTCGTGGTCAACTGCAACCTGCAGCGCCTGGACGGCCCGGTGCGCGGCAACGGCAAGATCATCCAGGAGCTGGAAGCCAACTTCCGCGGCAGCGGCTGGAACGTGATCAAGGTGCTATGGGGTTCCCGTTGGGACGCGCTGCTGGAGCGCGACCACGACGACCTCTTGAAGCGCCTCATGATGGAATGCGTGGACGGCGAGTACCAGAACTTCAAGTCCAAGGACGGCAAGTTCGTCCGCGAGAAGTTCTTCGGCAAGTACCCGGAACTCCTGGAGATGGTCGCCAACATGAGCGACGAGGAGATCTGGAATCTGAACCGCGGCGGCCATGACGCGCGCAAGGTCTATGCGGCCTACGATGCGGCGGTGAAACACAACGGCCAACCGACCGTGATCCTTGCACACACCGTTAAGGGTTTCGGCATGGGCAAGTCCGGCCAGGGCGCCATGGGCGCCCACCAGCAGAAGAAGCTGGACGATGAGGCGCTCAAGGGTTTCCGCGATACCTTCAACATCCCGGTCAACGACGAGGACATCGCCAAGGTGCCCTTCGCCCGTCCCGGCGAGGACAGCGAGGAGATCAGATACCTCAAAGCCAGGCGCAAGGATCTGGGCGGTTATCTACCTCAGCGTAAGCACGAAGCCAAGGCCCTGGAAGTGCCATCACTGGAGTTCTTCAAGACTTTCCTAGAGAGCACCGGCGACCGCGAGATATCAAGCACCATGGCCATCGTCCGCATCATCACCGCGCTGGTGAAAGATAAAGGTATCGGCAAGCACATCGTGCCCATCGTGCCGGACGAGGCCCGCACCTTCGGCATGGAAGGCCTGTTCCGTCAGATCGGCATCTATTCTTCCGCGGGCCAACTCTATGAGCCAGCCGATGCTGACCAGCTCATGTTCTATAAAGAGGGCAAGTCGGGCCAGATCCTGGAAGAGGGCATCACCGAGCCCGGTTCCATGGCCTCGTGGATCGCGGCGGCTACCGCCTATAGCAACCACGGCATCCAGATGGTGCCGTTCTACATCTATTACTCCATGTTCGGTTTCCAGCGCATCGGCGATCTCGCCTGGGCGGCGGGTGACATCCAGGCCAGAGGCTTCTTGATCGGCGGCACTGCCGGGCGCACCACGTTGGAAGGCGAGGGTCTGCAGCACGAGGACGGCCACAGCCATATCCTTTCTTCGACCATCCCCAATTGCGTGTCCTACGACCCCACCTATATGTATGAGGTGGCGGTGATCGTGCAGGACGGCATGCGCCGAATGTTCAAAGAGCAGGAGAGTGTCTTCTATTACCTCACCTGCATGAACGAGAACTATGTGCAGCCGGCCATGCCCAGAGGCGCCGAAGCAGGCATCCTCAAGGGTCTCTACCTATTGAAGGAAGGCGGCAAGCAGAAACTGCGGGTGCAGTTGATGGGCTCCGGCACCATCCTGCGCGAGGTGGAAGCTGCTGCCGAGATGCTGGAGAAGGAGTGGGGCGTGTCAGCGGATGTGTGGAGCGCCACCAGCTTCACCGAGCTGCGCCGCGAGGGCCAAGATTGCAGCCGCTGGAACCTTTTCCATGCTGGCGAGACGCCGCGGGTCCCCTACATCACCCAGACCCTGGAGAAGCATGTAGGTCCTGTGATCGCCGCGACAGATTACATGAAGCTCTTCGCCGACCAGGTACGGGAATACATACCGCGTCGCTACACGGTGCTGGGTACCGACGGCTTCGGCCGCAGCGATACGCGCACGGGCCTGCGCCACTTCTTCGAGGTGGACCGCCGCTACGTGACGGTGGCTGCCCTCAAGTCCCTGGCAGATGAAGGCCAGCTGGATGCCAAGAAGGTGGTCGAGGCCATGAAGAAATACGGCATCGACTCCAATAAACCCAATCCGGTCACGGTGTAAGGAGAGGCGCCGTGGCAGAAAAAGAAGTCAAAGTCCCGGACATCGGCAACTTCAAGGATGTCGAAGTCATCGAGGTCATGGTCAAGGCTGGTGACACCGTCACCAAGGAACAGGGGCTCATCACCCTGGAGACCGACAAGGCCGCCATGGACGTACCCGCGCCTTTCGCCGGCACCATCAAGTCCATGACGGTAAGGAAGGGGGATAAGGTCTCGCAAGGCTCCGTGGTCCTGGTCATGGATGCGATGGAAGAAGCAGCTGCCGCGAAACCTGCTGCGGCTCCCGCCAAGGACGCGCCAAAGCCGGCAGCCGCTCCACAGGCCCCCGCGCCCCAAGTCACACATCAGGCCAGCGCACCGGCACCCTTGCCGCCCATCAATGAATCCGGCTTCGGCAAGGCTCACGCCGGCCCCTCGGTGCGTAAGTTCGCCCGCGAACTGGGCGTGGACCTGTCCCGCGTCAAGGGCTCAGGCCGTAAGGAACGCATCACCGCCGATGACGTGAAGGCTTTCGTCAAGGCCGTCATGCAGGGTGGTATGGCCGCCGGTGGTGGCGGACTGCCCAAGGTGCCGGAGGTGGACTTCGCGCGCTTCGGCGCAGTCGAGGTCAAGCCGCTTTCCCGCATCAAACGCATCTCTGGTCCACGCCTGCAGGCGGCCTGGGTCAACGTGCCCCACGTCACCCAGCACGACGAGGCGGACATCACCGATCTTGAGAACCTGCGCAAGGAGCTGAAGTCCGACGCCGAGAAGATCGGTGCCAAGCTCACGCCTCTCGCCTTCTTGGTGAAGGCCGCTGTAGCGGCGCTCAAGGAGTACCCGGACTTCAACTCTTCCCTGGATCCTTCTGGCCAAAACCAGGTGATGAAGAAGTATTTCCACATAGGTTTCGCGGCAGATACCCCCAACGGCCTAGTGGTGCCGGTGATCCGCGATGCGGACAAGAAAAACGTGTTCGAGATCGCGAAAGAGTTGGGCGAGCTGGCTGCCAAAGCCCGCGATGGCAAACTCAAGGGCGACGAGATGCAAGGCGGCTGCTTCAGCATCTCCAGCCTCGGCGGCATCGGTGGCACTGCCTTCACGCCCATCGTGAACGCGCCGGAAGTGGCCATCCTCGGTGTCTCCAAGTCCTCCATGAAACCGGTGTGGGACGGCAAAGCTTTCCAGCCGCGCCTGATGCTCCCGCTCTCCCTCTCCTACGACCACCGGGTCATCGATGGCGCCTCGGCGGCTCGCTTCACCACTTTCCTGAGCAAGATCCTGTCGGAAGCGCGCGGACTCGTGCTCTAAACGAACAAAAGGCTGGACCATGGCCAAGACCCTCGAAGTCAAAGTCCCTGATATCGGTAACTTCAAGGACGTGGACGTCATCGAAGTGCTGGTGAAGCCCGGCGACAAGGTCGAGAAGGAACAGGGTCTCGTGACCCTGGAGACCGACAAGGCTGCCATGGATATCCCCTCGCCGGCATCAGGCGTGGTCAAGGAACTCAAGCTCAAGAAAGGCGATAAAGCCTCGCAAGGTACCCTGGTCGCTGTGTTGGAGATGGAAGAGGGTGCAACTGCTGCGCCGAAGGCTGCCGCTTCCAGGCCAGCTGCTCCCGCGCCGGTTGCCGCTACGCCCAAAGCCGAGGCACCTAGGCCTGCGCCCGCTGCTGCCAACGTACCGGAGTACTCCGGCAAACATGACATCGAATGCCAGATGGTCGTGATCGGCTCCGGCCCTGGCGGTTATGCGGCTGCCTTCCGTGCCGCTGACCTAGGATTGCAGACGGTACTCATCGAACGCTACGCCGTGTTGGGCGGTGTGTGCTTGAACGTAGGCTGCATCCCCTCCAAGGCGCTCCTGCATGCGGCCAAGGTCATCGAAGATGCGGAAGCCATGGCCGAGAACGGCTTGGTATTCGCCAAGCCGAAGATCGAGCTGGATAAGCTGCGTGCCTTCAAGAACAAAGTGGTCAAGAAGTCCGTCGATGGCCTGGACATGCTCGCCAAGCAGCGCAAGGTGCAAGTAGTGCAAGGTGTCGCAAAATTCGTGGGCCCCCACCACATCGCCACCGAAACGGACGGCAAGAAGACCGTCATAAAGTTTGAGCAGTGCATCATCGCCGTGGGCAGCTCCGTGACCCGTATCCCGGGCCTGCCGGACGATCCACGCATCATGGATTCCACTGGCGCACTGGAACTCCAGGAATTGCCTGAGCGTATGCTGGTCGTCGGTGGCGGCATCATCGGTCTCGAGATGGCTTGCGTCTATGACGCCCTGGGAGTGAAGGTCACGGTGGTGGAGCTCACCGAGACTCTCATCCCGGGTGCGGACCGCGATGTGGTGCGACCCCTGGAACAGCGCATCAAGAAGCGTTATGAACAGATACTCCTGGGCGTGAAGGTGGCGAAGCTTGAGGCCACCAAGCAGGGGATCAAGGCCACCTTCGACGGCGCCGGTGCGCCGGAACCCAAAACTTACGGTCGCGTGCTGGTGGCGGTGGGTCGCCGTCCCAACGGCAAACTCATCGATGCGGATAAGGCCGGCGTGAAAGTGGATGAGCGTGGCTTCATCCCCGTGGATCGGCAGATGCGCACCAGTGCCGGCAATATCTTCGCCATCGGTGACGTGATCGGTAATCCCATGCTGGCCCACAAGGCGAGCCATGAAGGTCACATCGCCGCGGAAGTGGCGGCGGGTCACAAGCGCTTCTTCGATGCGCGGGTGATACCCTCCGTCGCCTACACCGATCCGGAAGTGGCCTGGGTGGGCCTCACGGAGGGGGAAGCCAAGGCTCAAGGCGTTACCTATGGTAAAGGCGTGTTTCCCTGGGTGGCTTCAGGCCGGGCCCGCTCCATCGATCGGACCGATGGCATGACCAAGCTGCTGTTCGAAGAGGGCACGGACCGGATCATTGGCGCCGCCACCGTCGGCGTGAATGCCGGTGAATTGATAGGCGAATTAGCTCTTGCTATCGAGATGGGCGCGAATGCCGAAGACATCGCTCTCACCATCCACCCACATCCCACTCTGAATGAGAGCGTGATGCTGGCAGCCGAGGTATTCGAGGGCACAGTCACCGATCTCTACGCGCCGAAGAAGCACTAGAGCACCAGACTTACCAGCGCGTACATCCCGAAGCTGGACAGCAATGCACCTGAGCCGTAGTTGATCCATCTCAGGGTCCTAGGCTTCAGCTTGTGGCGGATGAGCGCCACCCCGCCCGATAGCAACAGCCACCAAGCGGCAGACCCCAGGAATACTCCCGCAACTACGAAGCTTGCCGCCCCGTAGTCTCCCGCCTTCGTCCCTAGCCCCAAGCCTGCGAAAACCGCCATGAATGACAGGATCGTAGCGGGATTGGCGAGCGTCAGTACCATGGTCGACAGGAAGGCTGTGGCATAACGCACCTTGGATGTACCGGCGCCATCTTCTCGCGACTTGGCTCGGAGTGTGTCCGATCCCAGCCACAACAGGAACAGTCCACCGACCAGTTTGGTCCAGAACGCATAGCCAACGAGGAAACCGGAGATGAAGGTGAGGCCGAAGGCTCCCACGCAGCCGTAGAGCGAGTCCGCCACGGCCGCGCCGAGACCCGTGAGCAGACCCAATAGCCGGCCTTCCGCCAGGGTGCGTCGGATCACGAGCATGCCGATGGGGCCAACCGGTGCCGCGATGGCGAAACCGATGAGGAGACCCCGCAAGAACAATTCCCAATGCATGACCCATCCTCCTCAAGCCCGTAAAAAAACCGCCGGTAGATCGGCGGTTCTCGTGAAACCCAAGGGCGTACGCACCCAGCCGGACCCTCTAAGGTTGTCGGCAGGCTTGTTGCGAACTGCGGCGGGTCATATGGGTCTTCATGGGGCTGGCATCCTATACCTGGCCGTCTTTAAGTCAACCATCTGGTCCAAGACCGCCGGGCGAGGGCACGTTAGAATGTGCCCATGACGAGCCGCCCGCGTTCCATACGACCATACCGGCTTCCCCTCTGCATCCTGGCTTTGCTCTCGATCGCCGCATGCGCGACCCATGAGCAAGGGCAGTTCGTGGGATATAACCCCATGATCGTGATCTCGCCCAACTTCTTGGTGGACCAGACCACCATGCAGTTCGATGAATCCAAGCCCGGCGTGGATTGGGGCATGTCCTTGGCTTGGCAAGGTGACCACTACATGGTCACTGCCGATCAGAACACCACTCCCGGCAAACTTACCCAGGTCTGGCAGATCGTGGCAGTGCAGGACATGCCGCTCCTGAGACAAGGACAGATCCTATCCTTCGGCACCTGCCGTATCGGGGGCGTGCATGACTCCCGGGTGGTGGCGATATCGGACTACAAAGCCGATCAACAGTGGTTCGACCACTTCGAAGGCGCTTGGGCTTATGACTATGGTTCGGATGCCTTCCAAGCTGTCCCGACCGAGCATCTGCAATGCCTGAACGCGCGCTACGGCCTCGGCCTCGACAAGCCCCCGGCCGCGTCTACGGCGCCTGCTGCCGTGACCCATCCCGCAGTTCACTCATAGCGAGGCCAGCCATGCTGGAGATGCGGCCCAACTGCGAATGCTGCGACAAGGATCTGCCACCGGGTTCCGGTGAGGCCATGGTCTGCACCTTCGAGTGCACTTTCTGCGTCGATTGCGTGGAGCAGAGATTGCAAGGTGTCTGCCCCAACTGCGGAGGAGGTTTCCAGCCCCGGCCGATCCGGCCGGCGAATCTGCTGCAGAAATATCCTGCTTCCAGCCGGCGAGTGCATAACCCGAAATGCGTGGATCCCTCTGCATGAAGAGGACACTCCTGCGATCGTGGTGCCTGCTGCTGGCCGGGTGTGTGGCCGCCCCAGCACCTGCGCCGGGCCCGATCCTCGCTAAGGGGCCATTGCATGGCAGGTTGGAGCAGGGGGTCTATCACGATATGCACGACTGGTTCGGCGTCGAGACGCCTGTGTCGCCTGCAGACCCCGCCTATCCGAAGCTCAGTGTGGACGAAGAATATCAACCCAACATCAGTTATGTGAGTTTCGTCCCCACCACCGCCTTGGGCGAGTACTACCGTGTGTACGTCGAGGATTTCTGGGCTGGGAACCATCCGGTCCCTGCTTTTGACCAGGTCGCCGACTCTGCTATGGCCTTCTTCGGCAAGGAGATCGCGGCGAACCGCTCCG
>DASYCJ010000068.1:0-5670 GCA_036500225.1 Gammaproteobacteria bacterium | reverse complement strand
GCGCGGTGCGCTCTTACCGCACCTTTTCACCCTTGCCGGCGCTTGCGCGCTTAGGCGGTATGTTTTCTGTGGCACTTTCCATGGGCTCGCGCCCCCCAGGCGTTACCTGGCACCCTGTCCTATGGAGCCCGGACTTTCCTCGGTGCTTGCGCACCGCGACTGTCTGGCCGACTCCAAAGGCCATGATACTGGATGCCGGTCACTTCTTCCCGGAAAGCTCTAGCGCCCGCTCATAGAGCCCGTTCTTCTTGAGGCCGGTGATATCTGCCGCCAGGGCTGCCGCCTGTTTCACGGGCAATTCCGCCAAGAGCAGCTTCAGCACCCGTTCAGCTTCTGCATCCAAAGAAGCGCCATCAGCTGCCGCGGCTCCCGCCACCATGACCACCACCTCGCCCTTGCCGGCAACGGGATCTACGCCTGCCCATCCTGCCAGGTCCTGCAGGGTAGATTCGCGCACACCTTCGTGGAGCTTAGTGAGTTCCCGGGCCAGCACTGCGGGTCGCTCCGTGCCAAAGGTGGTCGCCATGTCCTGCAAGGATTCCTGTAAGCGGTGCACCGACTCATAGAAGACCAAGGTGCGAGTCTCTGCGGCCAGTGCCGAAAGGCGCTCGCGCCGAGCTGCTTGTTTCGCCGGCAAGAAGCCCTCGAAAACGAAACGATCCGTGGGCAGGCCGCTCACGGACAGCGCGGCTACCAGGGCCGAAGCGCCGGGGATGGGCGTCACCGTGATACCTGCAGCCCGCGCCGCGCGCACCAGGTCGAAACCCGGATCGCTGATGAGGGGTGTGCCTGCGTCCGAAATCAGCGCCACAGATTCGCCGGCCAGGAGCCGCGTCACCAGCATGGGTGCGCGTTCCGCCTCGTTGTGGTCATGCAGGGAGATGAGTTCGCTGCGGATGCCGAAGTGGCCTAGCAGCGTGCCGCTGTGGCGGGTGTCCTCCGCCGCAACCAGGTCCACCTCCGCCAGCACCTTGAGGGCACGGGCGGAGATGTCCTCCAGGTTGCCGATGGGGGTCGCCACTACGTACAGCACGCCGGGCCGCTGGGACACGCTGGATTCCTCGGTGAAATCCCGGCCCCGGGCGGGAACGGGTATCATCAATGCCTGCCCAATCCTGCTACGGAACCGTCGAGCCATGCAAGGCATCTTTGCTCCCTGGAACGCACCGCGCCTCCTCTTGGCGCTCGCTCTCACGCTGCTAGCCGCCTGCAGCACCAGCCCCACCCGCCAGAACCCGGCGGCTGAAGTGGGTGCGGTCTCGCAGCTGGAGCAGGCTGGCAAGTACGCCGACGCCGCCACCTTAGGCGAGAAGCTCGCAGCCGCCGCTCAAGCCAGCCAACGCAACGAGTTCCTGGTGAGCGCCGCCGAAGATTGGCAGTTGGCCGGCAACTCCGCGCGCAGTTGGGCCGCGGTGCGGCAAGTACGTGAGAAGACCCTCTATCCCGCGCTCCAGGCGCGGCTTGAGATCGTTAAGGCCAGCCTCTACCTCGCCGATCACCAGCCGCAGATGGCGATGCAGCGCCTAAAGTTCACCTTGACGCCCCTGCCCCCGGAGCTGAAGGCCAAGGCCCTCTTGGTGCGCGGCCAGGTGCACGTGGCGCTCGGCGACCTGCCCGCGGCGGTGGAAGACTGGACCGAGCGGGAGACTTATCTGCCGATCGGCAGCCCCGACGTCACCGCTAACCGGGATCTCATCTGGAATACCCTGAGCGAGACCCACACTCCCTACGACGTGAACAAGCTGCCGGCGGGGACCACACCGACCGCGCGTGGCTGGCTGGAACTCGCGGATATCGAACGCACGAGCTGGCAGCAGCCTGAGAAGTTCCTGGATCAGATCAAGCAGTGGCAGTCCAAGTATCCGAATCATCCGGCACAACAGAAACTGGTGCCGGACTTGGTCGCCAAACAGCAAGCTCTCACTTCTTTCCCGCCGAAGATCGCGGTGTTGTTGCCGCTCTCGGGTAACTACCAGTCCTCAGCGGATGCAGTGCGGGATGGCCTGCTAGCGGCTTACTACCAGGTAGGTGGCAGCAACCCGCCCAGCATCACGCTCTATGATTCCGGCATCAGCGCCGCGAGCGCCCAGGCCGCGTACCAGAAGGCCGTGGGCGACGGCGCCAGCATCGTAGTGGGGCCACTCACCAAGGATTCCGTGTCGGGACTGGCTTCCCAACCCTCCCTGCCGGTCCCGGTCCTGGCTCTCAACTATCTCGATAACAATCGCGGCGGCCCCAACGGTTTCTATCAGTTCGGTCTGCTGCCCGAGGGCGAGGCAGCGCAAGTAGCCGAACGGGCTGTGGCGGAAGGCCGCATGCGTGCTGTAGCCCTGGTGGCAAACGACGAACTGGGCGCCCGCATGTTCAACGCCTTCTCGGCGCGCTTCTCGGCCTTGGGTGGCGTGATCCTGGGGATGCAGACATACCCTCCCAACGCCCGGCCTGAGGATCTCACGGGTGTGCTGGGGCAGCTCCTGAATCTCGATGCCAGCGACGAGCGTGAGCAGCGCCTGGCATCCACCATCGGCACCCACCTCGAGTTCGAACCGCGGCGCCGTCAGGACGTGCAGTTCATCTTCCTGGCTGCCAGTGCGCGGGACGCGCGCACCGTGCAACCGCAGATCGCCTACAACCATGCCGAGGACGTGCCGGTGTACTCCACCTCGCGGGTCTACGAGCTGGATGCCAACGTGGACAATACGGTGCTGAACGGCATCACCTTCGACGACATGCCTTGGACCCTGGAGGAATCCGGTTCCGTGGCGGACATGCGCGCGGCCCTGGCGAAGGATTGGCCCAACAACTTCGCCGGCAACAGCCGGTTGTATGCCTTAGGGTTCGATGCCTATCGGCTGGTACCCCTGCTCTATAACACACATGGCATCGCCCAGGCGGTACAGGGCGTGACGGGACTCCTGAGCCTGGACCCGGACGGCCGGGTGCATAGGCGCCTGGATTGGGCCAACTTCGACGATGGCAACGTGGATCTCTTGGCACCGGTGGACCTGCCGGCCCAGGCGCCCGTGAGCGCCGTGCAACCCGTCCCCAAGCCGTGACCCCGATGCATCTCGAGAGCGGCCAGCAGGCGGAACAGCTGGCCCTGGAGGTGCTGCGATCCAAAGGGCTGAAGCTCAATAGGCGGAACTACAGTTGCCCCACGGGGAACGGGACCTGGTGCTCCTGGACCCGGCCGGCGGTCTGGGGGTGATGGAAGTCCGCTACCGCCACTACGACAGCCGCGGCAGCGCCGCCGAGAGCGTGAGCGCCGCCAAACCGCACAAGCTTACCCTCGCCGCCCAGCATGTCCTCCAGCAGCATACGGAAGTGCGAGCCCCTGAGTTTCGACGTAGTGGCGGTGTCGGGAGCCTAAGGGCTCGACGCGGTAGAATGGAGACAAGACGCATTCCAGCCCGGTTGAGGGGACCATGAGCAAGCTAGAAGAACGAGTCACCAAGCAGTTCAACGACAGCATCGCGACCAAACAAGCCGCGTTGCAGACCCTCGTGCCGCACATCCTGGCAGCCGGCAAGCTCATGGCCGAGTCCCTGAAGCATGAGGGCAAGGTCCTGGCCTGCGGCAACGGCGGCTCTGCGGCGGATTCCCAGCATTTCTCGGCGGAGCTCTTGAACCGCTTCGAGCGGGAGCGCCCTGGCCTCGCCGGCATCGCGTTGACCACCGACACCTCGACCCTCACCTCCATCGCCAACGACTACGAGTACAACGAGATATTCTCCAAGCAGGTACGGGCACTCGGCCGCAAGGGCGACGTGCTCTTGGCCATCTCGACAAGTGGCAACTCCCCCAATGTGATGCGCGCCATCGATGCGGCCCATGAGAAGGGCATCAAGGTGGTGGCGCTCACCGGCAAGGACGGCGGCAAGATGGCGCCGCAGCTCAAGGACGGCGACGTGGAGATCCGGGTGCCGGCGAAGGTCACGGCGCGCATCCAGGAGGTACACCTCCTGACCCTGCACTGCCTCTGCGATCTCATCGACGAACAACTGTTCCCCGCCTGACCCCGTGAGCAGCACGCAGCGGCTACCAGCCGAGTTCCTTACCCGGCTCGCAGCCGTGGTTGGAAGCGACGACCTCTACACCGATCCCGGCGACCGCTGGCCCTACAGTTACGACAACAGCCGCCGTCAGGCGGAGCCCGACGCCGTGGCCTTCCCCGCTTCCCATGAGGAAGTAGTGCAGGTGGTGCAGCTCTGCAACGAGTTCAAGGTGCCCCTCACGACGCGTGGCCTCGGCAGCAGTACCACCGGCTCCGCCGTACCGTTGCGGGGAGGCTTGGTGCTGGCCTTGGAGCGCATGAACCGCATCATCGAGGTGGACGGCGCCAACCGGGCCCTCACCACCCAGAGCGGTGCTACTAACGTGTCGGTACAGGAAGCCGCTGCCAAGCAAGGTTTCTTCTGGGCGCCAGATCCGACCTCTGCTGGCTACTCCACCGTGGGCGGAAATCTCGCCTGCGGCGCCGGTGGTCCCCATGCGGTGAAATACGGTACCGCCAAGGACAACGTACTGGGCCTGCGCGCGGTGCTGGGCTCGGGTCAGGAACTCAAGGCCGGCGTCTACACCACCAAAGGCGCCATGGGTTACGACTTCACGAGATTGCTGGTGGGCTCGGAAGGCACTCTTGCGGTCATCACCGAAGCGACTCTGAAGCTGACGCCTAAACCAGAAGCGGTGCGCACCCTGCGCGCCCTGTACGCAGACATGACTGCCGCAGCAGCAGCCGTGTCCCGCATCATGGCCCAGCCGGTCACGCCCTGCGTGCTGGAGTTCATCGACGGCAGCGCCATCGGCATGATCCGCGGTTACGGAGGAAACGATCTGCCCGCGGAGGCCGGCGCCATGCTGCTCATCGAAGTGGATGGGGCGCCCTCACAACTGGACGATGCGGCGGCCGCAGTGGGCGTGGCAGCTCAGGGACCTGGCTGCATGGAGTTTCGTGCCGCCAAGGACGAGAAGGAAGCGGCAGCCCTGTGGACAGCCCGCAAGGCCCTCTCTCCTGCCCTGCGCAAGATTGCCCCCAAGAAGATCAACGAGGACGTCGTGGTGCCGGTGTCGCGCATGGCGGACTTCATCGGTACCCTGGCTGGGCTCTCGAAGAAGTATGGTGTGCCCATCGTCAACTTCGGTCATGCCGGCAATGGCAACATCCACGTGAACCTGCTGGTGGACCCGGACGACCATGCCCAGATGAAGAACGCCGAGCCCTGCCTGCAGGAGGTGTTCAAGACCGTGCTGGACATGAAAGGCACTCTCTCGGGCGAGCACGGAGTGGGCATGGAGAAACGGCCGTTCATGGCCCTGGAGTTCGACGCACCGACCCTGGACCTGATGCGGCGCATCAAGAAGGACTTCGATCCCAACGGGATCCTGAATCCCGGAAAGCTGCTGCCGGAACCCTGAAGCCCCGGCCTCAGCCGGCGGCTCTGTCCTTGCCGAGGGACATCAGTCGCTCGTAGAGGTTGTCGTAGCGCTTGAGTTCGTTGCACTCGAAGTCCGGGTCGGTCATGCCCCGGGAACGGGTCTCCACGTCATGCCAATCCTTGGCGCTCAGCTGGCGTATGGCCAGTGGGAAGAGCTCCGTCTCTTCGTCATGGATGTGGCTGAAGTTGTCCGCGCAGTAGGCGGCACCCAGCTTCCTCACCTCTTCGCAGG
>DASYCJ010000067.1:0-2819 GCA_036500225.1 Gammaproteobacteria bacterium | reverse complement strand
CGCGCCGCAATTCACGCTGCTGGATTTCCCCATCCATGAACTGGCGGGCCGCAGGCTCGGCATCATCGGTTTCGGCCACATCGGCAAGGCCGTGGCCAAGCTGGGCGAGGCCTTCGGCATGCAGGTGCTGGTGGCCGCCCGTAACAAGGATGACAGGCGCCCCGGCCGACGTCCGCTGATGGATCTCTTGCCACAGGTGGACGTGCTCAGCATCCACGTGCCGATCCTGCCCGAGACCCGCGGCCTCATCGGCCCCAAGGAACTGATCCTGCTCAAGCACGACGCCATCCTCATCAACACCGCCCGCGGCGGCATCGTGGATGAGATGGCCCTGGTGGCCATGCTGCGGGCCGGCCGCCTGGGCGGCGCCGGGGTCGACGTACTCTCGGAGGAGCCGCCGGTGCACGGCAACCCGCTCCTGGACCCCAGCATCCCCAACCTCATCGTCACCCCCCATGTGGCTTGGGCCACTCGGGAAGCGCGGCAGCGGGTGGTGGAGGAGATGGCTTTAAACATCGCAGCGTTTCAGCAACAGGAGATGCGCAACCGCGTAGCCTGACGGGGTGATAGATTAAGGCGCAGTCTCGATGGGGTGACTCCGATGTTCTACGAATCCAAACACAAGCGACCGCTGTCTTTCGGCCGGTTCCTGCTGCGGGTGCTGAAGCACATGCTGTTCGCCCAGCTGTTCGTGCTGGTGTCGCTAGGCATCGGCATATGGGGCTATGAATACTATGAACAGATGAGCTGGCGCGATGCCTTCGTCAACAGCGCCATGCTGTTGGGCGGCATGGGCCCCATGAAGACCGATGGCTTGAGCGACGGCGGCAAGGTGTTCGCGGGTGTCTACGCACTCTATGCCGGGCTCATCCTCATCATCGTCATCGGCATCGTGATGGCGCCGCTGATCCACCGCATCATGCATGTGTTCCACTGGGAAGAACCAGGGCGCAAAGACTGAACGATCGATCCCGTCTATCCACTCAAATCAGGAGAGACCGATGACCCCCGAATATCACATGTTGGCCTGGACCGTCGTGCTGGGACTTGTGCAGTTGGTGCTGGCGGTGCTGGTGGCTATCAAGGCCCGCGGCCTGCCCTGGGCCCTGGGACCGCGTGATGCAGCCATGCCGCGCCTGGAAGGCATGGGCGGCCGCCTGGACCGCGCCTTCTGGAACCTGCTGGAGACCTTCCCGTTCTTCGCCGCCGTGGTCTTGGCCGGCGGTGCCTTGGGGATGCACAGCCAGGCGACGGTCTGGGGCGCTACCTTGTTCTTCTGGGCGCGGGTCGTATACGTGCCGGTGTATGTGATGGGCGTACCGGGTCTGCGCACCGGCATCTGGGGCCTGTCGGTGGTCGGCATCGTGATGCTGCTCACGCCGCTGCTCTGAGTCCGGTGTCCATCGGCGGTGCCCGGCGACGGGCGCCGCCGGCGGATGGACTTACTAAATCCCTAGTACTACCATCATGCTCCAGCCAAATCCGAGCGGAGAGACGCCATGAAGATGCCGATCCTCGTCATATCGTTGCTGCTGCTCAGCGGCTGTTTCTCGCCGCAACGCGCGTTCGAGAATGATCCTGGCACCTACGGTCTGTACGTGGCCACCACCAACATCTTCACCAATTCCGACGTGGTGGTGCAGCGGGAAGGCGATGGCAAGGTGTACGTCCTCAAGAACAAGCACATCTATGCCGGCGATACCTCCGCCTATGTGATGGCCTCCTTGCCGCCGGGGCGCTATCACCTGGAGACCTACAACCCCGACGGCCGCACCAACTATCCCATCAACACTCCGAACGGCTGGTTCGAGGTGCAGGCCAATTGCTTCAACTACGGCGGTCATTACGATTTCGGGCAGGGCGCTGACGGCATGCCGACCTACAAGAACGTGACCACGCTGCAGGACATCGCCAGCATGCCGGGCCACTATCGCGACCTGGCGGACGGGCGTGACATCTGCTCTGCCACCATGGGCCAGCCCAGCGAGCGTCTGGCGGCGGATGACGTAGCGAAGGTACTGACGAACCTGTAGTGCCCCTTCGACTCGCCGGGATGACGGGATGAAGTCCTGGCGCCTCATCGGGCTCACGACCCTCGCCTTGGCCGCGTTCGCGGCCAACTCACTGCTCTGCCGCCTGGCGCTGCGAGGCGAGCACGCGGATCCTACGGCCTTCACCCTGATCCGCATCGCGTCCGGAGCGGCGGTGCTCGTGCTGGTCTTGCACCTGCGCCGCGTGCAACGCATCCGTGGCGACTGGCCTTCCGCGCTCGCCTTGTTCGTCTATGCCATCGCTTTCTCCCTGGCTTACGTCAGTCTCAGCGCCGGTACGGGCGCCTTGCTGCTGTTCGGCGCAGTGCAGGCCAGCATGCTGTTGGTGGGTATCTGGAAGGGTGAACGGCCGGGCCTGATCCAGGGGCTTGGCCTGGTGCTGGCCGTGGCGGGTCTCGTGTATCTGGTGTTGCCCGGGGTCGAGGCACCGCAGCCTGAGGGCGCGGCGCTGATGCTGGCCGCCGGTGTCGCCTGGGGACTCTATTCGCTGCGCGGGCGCCGTGCCGGGGATGCTGTATCCGCCACCGCTGGCAACTTCCTGCGCGCCACGCCTCTCGCGATCTTCGCGGCACTCCTGTCCCTGTCACGGCTGGATGTGGACACCACCGGCTGGGCCCTGGCCTTGAGTTCAGGCGTACTCACCTCAGGCCTGGGCTATGTGGTCTGGTATACGGCCTTGAAGGGCTTGAGCACCACCCGTGCTGCGGTGGTGCAGTTGAGTGTGCCAGTGATCGCCGCCTTCGGCGGCGTGCTGTTGCTGGGGGAGAG
>DASYCJ010000066.1:0-8237 GCA_036500225.1 Gammaproteobacteria bacterium | reverse complement strand
CACCAAGAGCCAGACCGGCGTGCCGAGCATGGACAGCGTGAACAAGGCGATCTCCGACGCGGGCGGCGCGCCCATCGGTGCCGACGGCAAGGCTGCGGCCCTGCCCAAGGCCAAGCTGCAGGTGCTCTCCGGCGGCTTCGCTGGCAAGGAACTGGAACTCAACAAGGCCCTCACCACCCTCGGACGTCCCGGCGTGCAGGTGGCGGCCGTGACGCGCCGCGCTGACGGCTTCTTCGTGGTGCACGTGGAGAGCGGCCAGGGCCAGGGCTTCCCCACCGTGAACGGCAAGGAGATCGGCGCTCAGGCGCAGAAGCTCGCCGACAATGACGTGATCGAGCTCGCCGGCGTAAAGATGGGCTTCTACGAGATGAAGTAAGCCCGGATCCCGAAGATCTGATGAAAAACACCCGCCGAGAGGCGGGTGTTTCGTTTCCGGACCTGGATACCGGCTTACGACGGTGTGACGGATGGATCAGCGTCGGGTCTTCTCTTTCGAATCGACTACGTTGAACTTCACACGCTGGGTCACACCGCAGAGCAGCTCCAGCGGGATGGTGCCGGCCGCGCGGGCGATCTCCTCCACCGGCAGCTCCGGTCCCCAGGCGACCACCCGCTCACCCACCGCGGGCGAACGCAGGCCACTCAAGTCCAGGGCGATCATGTCCATGGCCACGCGACCCACCAGGGGCACGCGTTGGCCCTTCACCAGCATGGGTGTACCGCTCGGGGCATGGCGCGGATAGCCGTCGCCATAGCCGATGGCGGCGATGCCCAGTGTCATGTCATCGGGGACCACGAAGGCGCCGCCGTAACCCACGCTTTCACCCTTCTTCAGCTTCTTCACGGCGATGAGTGCCGTCTCCATCGTCATGACCGGTTTCAGGCCGTCGTCCGCGCCGGTCTTGGTCGAGAACGGGGACGCGCCGTAGAGCATGCTGCCGGGACGCACCCAGTCCGCATGGCTCTGGGGCCAGGCCAGGATGCCGGCAGAGTTGGCGATGCTGCGTTCGGCCTTGAGGCCTTCGATGGCGGCAGCGAAGACTTCCAGCTGCGCCAGTGTCTTGGGATTGGAGACCTCATCGGCGGAAGCGAAGTGGGTCATGAGCCGCACCGGTTGCTTCACAGCTTTGGCCTTGGCGAGGCGCTTCCAGGCGTCCTGCACCGCAGCGGGCGCAAACCCGAGACGGTTCATGCCGGTATCCACCTTGAGCCAGACACCGAGCTGCTGTTTGAGACCTGACTTCTCGATGAGCTTCAGCTGGTATTCGTCGTGCACCACGAGCTGACAGTCCCATTGCGCAGCCTCCTCCAGCTCAGCCTCGCTGAATACGCCTTCCAGGAGCACGATGGGATTGGAGAGGCCGGCACGACGGATGAGCTGGGCTTCTTCCAGGCCCGCCACGGCGAAGGCATCGGAACCGGCGAGCGCCTGGGCGGTGAGCGCCAGGCCGTGGCCATAGGCGTTGGCCTTCACCACCGCCATCACTTTCGAGTGTGGAGCGAGCTCGCGTACCCGTTTCAGATTGTGCCGGAGCGCGCCTAAGTCGATGAGCGCGCCGGTGGCGCGGCTCACGAGAATCCGCCTCCATCCTCGCTGGCGTAGTTCTCGAAGCGGGTGAACTGACCGAGGAAGGTGGAGCGCACTGTGCCGGTGGGGCCGTTACGTTGCTTGCCGATGATGATCTCCGCGACACCCTTGTCTTCGGTCTCCTTGTTGTAGACCTCGTCGCGGTAGATGAAGACGATCAGGTCCGCGTCCTGTTCGATAGAACCGGATTCGCGCAAGTCGGACATGATGGGCCGCTTGTCGTCGCGCTGTTCCAGGCTGCGGTTCAGCTGGGAGAGCGCAATCACCGGCACTTTCAGCTCGCGGGCCAGGGATTTGAGGCTACGGCAGATTTCGGAGATCTCGGTCGCGCGGTTCTCGCGGGTGCCAGGGACCTGCATCAGTTGCAGGTAATCCACCACCATCAACCCGAGGTTATGGTCGCGCTTCAAGCGCCGGGCGCGGGCCCGAAGTTCAGTGGGCGCGAGGCCGCCGGTGTCATCGATGAACACCGGAGCGCGGGACATGAGTGAGATGGCGGAGCTGACCCGCTTCCAATCGGTGTCGTCCAGCTTGCCGGTGCGAACCTTCTGCTGATCGATGCGGCCCAGGGACGAGATCATGCGCATGGCGAGTTGCTCGCCGGACATTTCCATGCTGAAGATGGCGGTCGGGACGCCGCCGCCGATGGCAGCGTTTTCGGCGATGTTCATGGCGAACGAGGTGTTATGCACGCACACGTCGTTGGCGATGAAATTATGGGTTTCGGGAATCGTGAGGTCATAGACCTGTTTCGTCCCCAACCCGATGCACGTCTCGATTCGATCCCAGTAGACATCGCTGTGGGCGAGGGCCATGAGATGAGGCGCGTCCAGCACCATGGCGAACCGGGCCAGACGGCTGCGGCTCAAGCGGCGACGATACGCGTGGATGTTCGACGACTGCACCCCCGCCTTCCGGGCGAGCTCCGACCACGACATGTCACCCTTGGCGGCTTCGAGTGCCGTCCAGATATTCATCGGAAGGAGATCAGTGTTGCTCTGATATCGACGAGATCCCAGCGCGCGAAGAACCTTTGCCAGGGCCTTTTCCTTGGAGAAGATCCCGATCTCGTCAGCAAATCGCCGGATGGAATCAGCATCAGTCACGTCAAGTTGCCAGGACGAGCGACGAGTGTCTTTGTACTTCACCCAGCGGTGCTTCAGCTTCGCAGTCACGCCGAAGCGCAGCAGCAGGTGTTGCAGTTGGCGCGCCAGCCGTTCGCTGACCGAGGAATATCCGATCTGCGCCTGACCCGACGCCAGCACGGTCGCCCAACCATCGGTCGCGAAGAGTCTGTTGGTGAACAGTGCTAGCTGCGACTTAGGCAATGTGAAGACTGCTGCCGGCACGAACTTCAGGGCCGCCCCCTTGCCGTCCAGACCGAGCGCACGCAGCCACGTCACGAGGGGGCTCGGACCATTGTGGGTGCATCCTGCGAGGCCACTGGGGGTCAGCTCCGCTGCTGCGATACCAAACACGCGGCACAGGCGATCGAACGTTTGAGCGCCGGGGACGCAAACGCCCTGCTGCCACTGTGTGAATGAGGCAGGCGAAGCGTCCAGTTCCAGAGCGACAGAACGGGCGGAGCGCCCAGATGCGGCGATCGTGCGGCGAAGCTGCTCGCCGAACTTGATGCGCTTCGAGCGCACGACTTCGGAATCCTTAACCACCGCCCAACTGGCTGCCCGTTCTGGCGAGGTGCAGTCGGTCAGCGACAATCCGCCGAACTGGCTTACAGCCTCAGCGAAGTCGGACTGGATCTCAGGGTTAGTGTTGGTAAAGCGCGGTGAGCTGCCAGTGAGCCCTCCATCGCCGATGAGGTAAGCGAGCAACTTGACTTCGCATTCCCGCATATCCTGATGACCGAATACAGGGAGCTGCCGCGGTACCGCGATGTAGTCCCCTGGTTGAAGTTCGGCGAGCGGTTTCCATCCGTCGGCGGTGAGGAAAGGATGGGTCAACGTCGTCTCCACTCGCCTTCCCAGTCGCGTGGTGACCTCGAACACGGGTTTCAGACCATCGTCGATGTAAGCACTCGGCTCTGCCCATTCCAAACGCATATCGGGCTTAAGCGTGCTGATCCGTCCATCACGCCGGGTACACAGCTCGGCGATGGTGGTGATCGATCCATCCTCAAGGGTAATTTCGGTGTCCTCAGCCAGGCATTTTCCCATCGAGGGACGGCCGGCGACGATCACGAGGTCGCCGGGTTGCAAGCCTGCGGTCATCTCGTCGAACTTGGAGAGGCCGGTGGCGACGCCGGTGATATGGCTGTCGGCATGCAGAAGTGTGTCGAGGCGATCCATGGCCTTGGACATGAGCTGACTGATGGGCACGTAGCTGCGGCGCATACGATCGCCACGTTCGGCGATCTCGAACACCGACTTCTCGGCGAAATCCACGAGTTCGACGGTGCTACGGCCTTCGGGCCGGTAGGCAGCGTCGGCCAGGGAGCCGCCGACGCGGATCAGCTGGCGCAGCACCGCGCGCTCACGCACGATGTCGGCGTAAGCCTTCACGTTCTCGGCAGTGGGCGTGTCACGCACCAGGGTGGCGAGGTAAGCCAAGCCCCCCGCCTGTTCCAGCTGGCCGCGAGCCTGTAACCACTCGGATAGGGTCACGGCATCGAAGGGCTTATCCTGGTTGGAGAGCTCCGCCATGGCGCGGAAGATGAGCCGATGATCAGTGCGGTAGTAGTCTTCTTCGGCGATGCGATCCGCCACCTGTTCCCAGGCGGAGTTATCCAGCATCAGGCCGCCCAGGACCGCCTGCTCCGCCTCGACCGAGTGGGGCGGCGTGCGCATGGCTTCGAGAGCCGACGTGGCCTGGTCTAAGGATTTGACGACGCTTGGCATGGTGAAGACGGTCCCCTCTGAGTTCCAATTTAGACAAGCGGGCACGACACAGCAAACCGGCGTCACAGGCCCGCACCACGTCCGGGCCTGGGGCCCGGTCGGGGTGGCTATTTTTTACGCAGGAGCTAAGTCCCTGAGTGCCGGAGATATTTGCCCTGAAAAGAAAACGGAGGCTCAAGGGCCTCCGTTTCCGCATCCGCCCTGAGGCGGATCTACTCTTCAGCCACCACGTTGACCGTGATCTCCACGTTCACGTCGGTATGCAGGTGGATCTCCACCTTGTGCTCACCGGCGGCGCGGATCGGGCCCTGGGGCATACGCACTTCCTTGCGCTCGACCTTGATGCCGGCGCTGGTGAGTGCATCGGCGATGTCCACCGTGCCCACTGAACCGAACAGCTTGCCTTCCTGGCCGGCCTTGGAGGTGATGGTGATGCTCTTGCCGTCCAGCTCCGCCTTGCGCTTCTCGGCGCCGGACAGATGCTCGGCGGCGAGCTTCTCCAGTTCCGCGCGGCGCTTCTCGAACTCTTCGACGTTCTTGGCGGTGGCAGGCTTGGCTTTGCCCTGCGGGATCAGGAAGTTGCGGCCGTAACCGGCGCGCACCTTTACCTTGTCGCCCAGGCCGCCGAGGTTCTCGACTTTCTGCAGAAGGATGACTTCCATTTTAGTGTCTCCCTCAGTGTTGGTCGGTGTAGGGCAGGAGCGCCAGGAAGCGCGCGCGCTTCACGGCGAGGGACAGCTGCCGCTGGTAGTTCGAGCGCGTGCCGGTGATGCGGCTCGGCACGATCTTGCCGGTCTCGGTGACATAGCCCTTCAAGGTGGCCAGGTCCTTATAGTCGATCTCGACTACGCCTTCCGCCGTGAACCGGCAGAACTTGCGCTTACGGAAAAAACGCTGCTGTGACATGTGCTAGTTCCTTTCGAATTCTGTTTGGATCAGGCGTTGTCGCGATCGTCGTCGCGGTCGTCCTGGTCGTAACGCTCGACGCGGCCTTCCTTCTCCTCGTCCTTCGGCTTGACCAGCGCGGAGGGCTCGGTGACGGCCTCTTCGCGGCGCACCACCATGTGGCGCAGCACCGCGTCGTTGAAGCGGAACATGCTGATCAGTTCATTGAGGGTGGCCTGGCCACACTCGATGTTGAGCAGCACGTAATGGGCCTTGTGGACCTTGGCGATGGGATAGGCAAGCTGGCGGCGGCCCCAGTCTTCATGACGGTGCACTTTGCCACCGGCGGTCTCGATCATCGAGCGATAACGCTCGACCATCGCGGGGACCTGTTCACTCTGGTCAGGGTGGACCAGAAACACGATCTCATAGTGTCTCAATCGAAGCTCCTTATGGACTGACCGGCTACCCGTCAAAGCGGTGTAGCAAGGGCTTCCGGCGTGTCACGACGGAAGGGCGCGCATTATGCCTTATGGCCTAAGTGGCTTGCAAATTCAGGGACTTAGGCCCTATCCCGGCTGCCTTGACTTGGCCTGGAATAGAGCTATTATTAACCCTTTTGGGTGAATATTAAACCATGACTAGACCCTTATCCCTGGATCTGACCCTGGTGGCCCTGGCAGACCCCACGCGCCGGGCTATCCTCCATAGGCTTTCTCAAGGGGAAGCCCGGGTCACGGACCTGGCTTCCCCCTTCTCCATCTCTCTCAACTCAGTGTCCAAGCACATCCGCATCCTGGAACGGGCCCGGTTGGTACACCGGCGCCGCTCGGGCCGGGAACACATCCTGAGCCTAGAACAGAAGCCCCTGGATGAGGCGGCGACCTGGATGGCCGGGCAGCGCAACATCTGGAACTCCCGCCTGGATGTGCTTGAAGCCCTGCTGGAGGCCGAGGACGTGGCGGGCCCATGACTCCTGGCAAGACCGTATCCCTGACCGTCACCCGCCGCTTCAAGGCTTCTCCGGAGCGGGTGTTCGATGCCTGGCTGGATCCCGCCAAGGCGCGGCACTTCCTGTTCGCGACCCCCACGGGCCAGATGATGAAGACCGAGATCGATGCGCGGGTGGGCGGACGCTTCCTGATCGTGGAGCGCCGCGACGGGCAGGACATCGCCCATGAGGGCGAATATCTGGAGATCGAGCGCCCGAGGCGGCTCAAGTTCACGTTCGGCGTACCCAAATACTCGAAGGACTACAGCCGCGTCACTCTCGACATCCTACCCGTGCCGGGAGGCTGTGAACTCAGCCTCACTCACGACGGCGTGCTCGAGGAGTATGCGGACAAGACGCCGGAGGGCTGGAAAATGATCTTCGATGGCCTGACGGCCCTGCTCACCGAAAGCGCGTCCGAAAACGGCTAGCGGCCCACGGCGCGGCATGGTATCCCTTGAAGCCGCATCACCGGAGCACTGCCATGCTGAGACCCCTGCTCGCTTTCTCGCTGCTGACCCTGCTGTTGCCCGCCGCCCATGGCGCGCCGGCCCAGCACAAATGCACGGCGCCGGAGTATCACCAGCTGGACTTCTGGATCGGGGATTGGGACACCTTCAATCCGGACGGCTCCGGCCCCTCCCAGGCCCGCAACCACGTGACCTCGCTGCTGAAAGGCTGCGTGATCCATGAGGTCTATGACCAATACGACGGGCACCGGGGTGAGAGCTTCAGCATCTATGACGCCACCCGCCAGGTCTGGCATCAGACTTGGGTCACCAATCGAGGCGAGCTGCTGGTGGTGGAAGGCGCGGTCAAAGACGGCGCCCTGGTATTGGAGGGTAGCGTCCTCAAAGACGGCAAACCCGTGATGCATCGCGTGAGCTGGAAACCCCAGGGCAAGGGAGTACGAGAGACAGCCGTCATGTCCAAGGACGGCGGGAAGACCTGGGAAAACGAGTTCGACATCCTGTTCCTGCCGCACCACTAGATGCGCCCGGGTTGACCAAGTCCGAAAACGGCGGGTACGCGCGGCGCACGCGTGTTATCTCTAGGGTCTCGCCATGCCTTAGGGAGACCCCATGACCATCCGTATCCTGTTCGCATTCACCCTGCTGGGCCTCGGCCTCTCAGCCCAGGCGGAAACCCAACTCGCTGCGGCTGGCAAACCAGCCCTGCATCACTACTGCGATGACCCGGTATATCACCAACTCGACTTCTGGATCGGCGACTGGGACACCATCGACATGGGTGACCATCCGGATGGTAAAGGCCCCTCCATCGCCCATGCGGTGATCACGCCGGTACTGGACGGCTGCGCCCTGCATGAGAAATATGAGCAGACGGACGGGTTGATCGGCGAGAGCTACTCGCTGTACGTGCCGAGCCTCAAGCACTGGCATCAGAGCTGGGTGAACAACGGCGCCGGCTTGTGGCTGCAGGATGGCGACTTCAAGGACGGAGTGCTGACCCTGACCGCCACCACCATCAGCAAAGACGGTGGCGTGGTGCACCACAAGATCACCTGGGCCAAGCAAGGCGCCGGGGTGCGTGAGACCTCGGTCGCTTCAAAGGATGGCGGAAAGACTTGGGCTGCGGAGTTTGACTGCCTGTTCGTGAAACACGGCACAGCGCAGAAAAGCTGAAGAGGCTATCGGTAAAGGAAAGGTGCCTTCCGGAAGGATGGCACCTTTTATTTCTTCTTGGCTTTGCGTTGCCGTAGCGCTTCAAAGAGCGAGACGCCGGTGGCCACAGAGACGTTCAGGCTCTCGACGTTTCCCCCCATGGGTATCTTGGCCAAGAAGTCGCAATGTTCCTTGGTGAGACGGCGCATGCCCTCCCCTTCGGCGCCCATGACGATAGCGATGGGCCCCTTCAGGTCCAGCTCGTAGAGACTCTGGTCCGCTTCGCCGGCGAG
>DASYCJ010000065.1:0-21760 GCA_036500225.1 Gammaproteobacteria bacterium | reverse complement strand
TAATCAACGGCGCGACCTAGATCGCCACCGCCTATCGCACCGGCCGCGGCCGGCTGTCGATTCGTGCGCGCACGAATTTCGAAGACATCGACAAGGAGACGGTGGATTTCGTCCCCAACTACGACGAGTCCGAGTCCGAACCCTCGGTGCTGCCGGCCAAGCTGCCGAACCTGCTGATCAACGGCTCCTCGGGCATCGCGGTGGGCATGGCCACCAACATCCCGCCCCATAACATCAAAGAGACCATCGGCGCCTGCGTGGCGCTGATCGACGATCCCTCGCTCACCATCCACGACCTGATGAAGCACATGCCGGGACCGGACTTCCCGACCGGCGGCATCATCAACGGCGCCCGCGGCATCCACGAGGCCTACTTCACCGGCCGCGGCCGCATCTTCGTGCGCGCCCGCTGCCACGTGGAAGGCAAGGAAGGCGCCAAGCAGTCCATCATCGTCACGGAACTGCCGTACATGGTGAACAAGGCGCGCCTCCTGGAGCGCATCGCCGAGCTGGTGAGGGAGAAGAAGCTCGACGGCATCACCGAGCTGCGCGACGAGTCCGACAAGGACGGCATGCGCATGGTGATCGAGCTGCGTCGCGGCGAGAACACCGACGTGATGATCAACAACCTCTACCAGCACACCGCCATGCAGACGGTGTTCGGCATCAACACCGTAGCGCTGGTGGACAACCAACCCAAGCTGCTCAACCTCAAGGACCTGCTGGACGCCTTCCTGCGGCATCGCCGCGAGGTGGTGACCCGCCGCACGGTGTTCGACCTGCGCAAGGCCCGCGAGCGCGCCCACGTCTTGGAAGGCCTGGCCATCGCGCTCGCCAACATCGACGAGATGATCGAGCTCATCAAGAAGTCGCCGAACCCGGCGGAAGCCAAAGTCGGCCTCATGGCCAAGGACTGGGCTCCGGGCATGGTGACGGACATGCTGAAGCGCGCTGGCGCCGAGGCCTCGCGCCCCGAGGGCCTGGCTGACGAGTTCGGCCTCATCAAGAACAAGTACAAGCTCTCCGATGCCCAGGCCCAGGCCATCCTGGACCTGCGCCTGCACCGCCTCACGGGCCTGGAGCAGGAGAAGATCGTCGGCGAGTACAAGGAACTACTGGAACTCATCGGCGAGCTGCGCGCTATCCTGGCGGATCCGGACAAGCTGCTGAAGGTGATCCGCACCGAACTCCTGGCGCTGCGCGAGGAGTATGGCGACGAGCGCCGAACCCAGATCATTTCCGACCAGGAAGACCTCACCATCGAGGACCTGATCACCGAAGAAGAAGTGGTGGTCACCCTGTCCCACGCGGGTTACGCCAAATCCCAGCCGGTCTCGAGCTATCGCGCCCAGCGCCGTGGCGGCCGCGGCAAGACCGCGACCTCCGTGAAGGACGAGGATTTCGTCGACAACCTGTTCGTGGCCAACACCCATGACACGGTGCTGTGCTTCTCCAGCATCGGCAAGGTGTACTGGCTCAAGGTCTATCAGTTCCCGCAGGCCGGTCGCGGCGCCCGCGGCAAGCCTATCGTAAATCTCTTGCCGCTGGGCGAGGGTGAGCGCATCACCGCCGCCATGCCGGTCAAGGATTACTCCGCAGAGAAGTTCGTGTTCATGGCGACCCGCGACGGCACCGTGAAGAAGACCTCGCTGGATAACTTCTCGCGTCCGCGCAACAGCGGCATCATCGCTGTGGAATTGAACAAGGGTGATGCGCTGGTGGGCGTGGCCATAACCGACGGCAAGCGCGACGCCATGCTGTTCGCCTCCAACGGCAAGTCCATCCGCTTCAAGGAAGAGGACGTGCGCCCAATGGGCCGCAACGCCGCCGGTGTGCGCGGCATCCAGCTCGCCAAGGGCGAACACGTCATCGGCCTCATCATCGTGGGCGACGGCGACGTGCTCACGGCGACGCAACACGGTTACGGCAAGCGCACCCCGGCCGCGGATTATCCGGTGCAGGGTCGCGGCGGCCAGGGCGTGATCTCCATCCAGACCACCGAGCGCAACGGCCAGGTGGTAGGCGCCATCCAGGTGGCGCCGGACTCAGAGGTGATGCTGATCAGCAACGGCGGCACCCTGGTGCGCACGCCGTCCGCGGACATCTCCGTGATCGGCCGCAACACCCAGGGTGTGCGCCTGATCCGCCTCGGCGAAGGCGAGCAGCTGGTAGGTATCGATCGTATCGAAGGCGAAGCAGACGAGGGCGGCGGTGGCTGAGAAATCCAAGACTCTGGTGGAAGGGCGCGGTTATAACTTCGGCGCCGGCCCGGCGATGTTGCCTACTGAAGTGATGCTGGAATTGCGCGAGGAGCTGCTGGACTACCGCGGCACCCGCCAATCGGTGATGGAGATGGGCCATCGCACGCCCATGTTCGAGCCCATCGCCGCCGATACCGAAGCCTGCCTGCGCTCGCTCATGGGCATCTCCGAGGATTACGTGGTGCTGTTCCTGCAGGGCGGTGCCGCCACGCAGTTCGGCATGGTGCCGGTGAACCTGGCATCGGGCGGCAGCGCCAACTACGTGGTGACCGGGCACTGGTCCAACCGCGCCTACCAGGAAGGGCAGAAACTCTGCCAGGCGAACCTGGCGGCGGACGGCAAGGATTCCAACTACATGGATATCCCGCCCGTCTCCAGCTGGAAGATAGACAAGCACGCGGCTTATCTGCATTACACCGTCAACGAGACCATCGGCGGCGTCGAGTTCCAATCCGAACCAGACGTGGGTGACATGCCGCTGGCGGCGGATATGACCTCCATGATCCTGTCCCGCCCCGTGGATGTGAGCCGTTACGCGCTCATCTACGCCGCAGCACAGAAGAACTTAGGGATAGCAGGTCTCACGGTGGTGATCGTGCGGCGCGATGCCCTGAAGGCGCCCCAGGCCGGCATCCCCACCATGCTCGATTACCGCGCCCACGCCGAACAGCATTCCATGCTCAACACGCCCTCGGTATATCCGTGGTACGTGTGCGGCAAGATGCTGCACTGGATCAAGAAGGAAGGTGGAGCTGCCGCCATGGCCAAGCGCAATGCGCACAAGGCCAAGCTTCTGTATGCGGAAGTGGACAGGTCGGGCTTCTACCTGAACAAGATCGCCAAGCACGCACGCTCGATCATGAACGTGCCCTTCAATTGCGCCGACAAGGCCCTGGAACCCAAGTTCCTGGAAGAGGCGGAGGCCGCGGGCCTGCTCAACCTCAAGGGCCACCGCTTCGCCGGTGGCATGCGCGCCAGCATGTATAACGCCATGCCTGAAGAGGGCGCACAGGCGCTGGTGGATTTCATGTGCGACTTCGAGAAGCGCAATGGCTGAGTTCGATCCGCTCACGTTCTGCATGCCGGGTGTTAAGGCTTTGCATCCTTATGAGCCCGGCAAGCCCATCTCGGAACTGGAGCGTGAACTCGGTATCACCGGCATCATCAAGCTCGCGTCCAACGAGAACCCCTTGGGCACTTCGCCTAAGGCGTTGGTCGCCATGCGCGCGGCCCTGGATGAGACAGCCTTGTATCCGGATGGAAACGCCTTCGCCCTGAAGCGGGCCCTGGCGAATCACCACGGCACCGAGCCTTCCCATGTGCTGGTGGCCACCGGTTCCGACCACATCCTGGAGATCGTGGCGCGCGCCTATCTCGGCGCCGGCCGCTCCGCGGTCATCTCCCGTTACGGTTTCGCGGTCTACACCATCGTCTCCCAGGCGGCGGGCGCGGAGTTGCGTTATACAGATGCCTTGCCGCTGGATCATCCGACCCAGCCTTACGGCCATGACTTGGCCAAGATGACTGCGGCCATCACGGCAGACACCCGAGTGGTGTTCATCGCCAACCCGAACAACCCGACCGGCACCTGGGTGGGCAAACCTGAGTTGACCGCGTTCTTGGAGAAAGTGCCGGCGGATTGCCTGGTGCTCTTGGACGAAGCCTATTTCGAGTTCGCCTCGGACTTCACCAAGGACTATCCGGACAGCAGCACGCTGCTCGGCCGCTTCCCGAACCTGATCGTGATGCGCACCTTCTCCAAGATTTATGGCCTCGCCGGCGCCCGTGTGGGTTACGCGCTCGCCACGCCCAAGCTCGTGGAAGTCTTGAATCGGGTGCGTCTGTCCTTCAACCCGAACAGCATCGGTCAGGTGGGCGCTGCAGCGGCATTGGGCGACACAGAACATCTTAAGAAGACCCTGGAGCTGAACCGCACCGAGCTGCCCAAGCTCGATGCAGGCCTAACGGCTTTGGGTTTGAAGACGATCCCCTCCATCTGCAACTTCGTCACCGCCGATATGGGCCGGCCCGGCCGCCCCGTGTTCCAGGCCCTGCTCAAGGAAGGCGTGATCGTGCGCCCCCTGGATAACTATGGGCTGCCGAACCACCTGCGCATGAGCGTCGGCCTCAAAGATCAGAACCTGCGTCTGCTCGAAGCACTCAAGAAAGTCCTCGGCCGCTGAGCATGTCCTCGCGCGTCGACTATCGGGTCACGCAGGGCGGCACGCTGCAAGGCAAGCTGCGGGTGCCGGGCGACAAATCCATCTCCCATCGCGCACTCATGTTGGGTGCCATCGCCGAAGGTGATACCGAGATCGAAGGTTTCCTGAACGGTGCCGATTGCCTCTCTACGCTCGCGGCCATACGCGCCATGGGTGTGCAGGTGGATGCGCCGTCGTCCACCACGCTCAAAGTACACGGCCAGGGGCTGTATGGCCTGCAAGCTGCAAGTGCGCCGCTGGACTGCGGCAACTCCGGCACCGCCATGCGTATCTTCATGGGCCTCTTGGCGGGTCAGGGTTTCGACAGCACCCTCATCGGCGACGGATCATTGAGCAAGCGCCCCATGCAGCGGGTCATCGATCCCTTGAGCCTCATGGGCGCCGAGATCGAGAGCCGCGGCGGCCTCGCACCCATCACCCTGCGTGCAGTGAAGCCCCTGGCTCCCGCGCGGCACATGTTGAAAGTCGCCAGCGCGCAATTGAAATCTGCTCTGCTGTTGGCCGGTCTCTACGCCAACGGCTTCACCTGGATAAAAGAACCGGGTCCGAGCCGCGACCACACTGAGCGCATGCTGCATAGCTTTGGCGTGCATCTGCTGCGGGAGAGCGGTTGGCTCGGCATCCTGGGCGGCGGACCCTTGCGCGGCACGCGTATCGAAGTGCCAGCGGACTTGTCCTCGGCGGCATTCTTCCTGGCGGGTGCCGCCATGACGCCGGGCAGCGACCTGACTCTGGAGAACGTGGGCGTGAACGCCACCCGTGATGGCGTGGTGCGCATCTTGCGTCTCATGGGCGCGCACATCGAGATCCGTCACTCGCGCCTCGGCGGGGGCGAACCGGCGGCGGACATCCACATCAAGGGCGGGCGACTGCGCGGTGTGGACGTCACGCCGGACCTGGTCACTCTCGCCATCGACGACATCCCGGCGATCCTGGTGGCGGCCGCCTGCGCGGAAGGCACCACCCGCGTGCACGGCGCTGGCGAGCTACGAGTGAAGGAGAGCGATCGCTTACATGCCATGGAATTGGGCCTCACTGCCATGGGTGCCAAGGTCGACGCCACGCCGGACGGCATCAACGTCAGCGGCTCGCCCCATCTCAAGGGCGGCACTATCGACAGCTTCGGTGATCACCGCATCGCCATGGCCTTCACCATGGCGGGCCTCAGGGCCGAGTCGCCCGTCAGCATCCGCGACTGCGCCAACGTGGACACCTCGTTCCCCGGATTCGTGGACATGGCCCGCCAGGCGGGCCTGCAGATCAGCTCCGAGGTCTTGGCAGCCGCATGACCACACCTGTCATAGCCCCGGTCATCGCGATCGACGGACCCAGCGGCTCCGGCAAGGGCACCATCGCCCGTGCCGTGGCATCGCGTCTGGAGTGGAACCTATTGGATAGCGGCGCCCTGTATCGCCTGTTGGCCCTGGCAGCGGCGGAGGCGGGGGTCGGTGCCGAGGCCCCAGCGCGCTTGGGCTCACTGGCGCGGGCCCTGAGGGTGGAGTTCAGCCAAGACGCGGCGGGTGGTGAGTCCATCCGCCTGGGCGGCGAGGACGTGACCCTCAAGGTACGGGCCGAGAGCACCGGCGAGATGGCCTCCAAACTTGCGGCCATCCCGGAAGTCCGGGCCGGTCTCCTGGAGCTGCAGCAGGGTTTCCGGCGTCCCCCGGGCCTGGTGGCAGACGGCCGGGACATGGGGACGGTGGTTTTTCCGGACGCCGGGCTCAAGATCTTCCTCACGGCGAGCGCAGCCGAAAGGGCCAAAAGGCGCTATAACCAGTTGATAGAGAAAGGATTAACTGCTAACCTTGACGCCCTTTTTCGTGACATAAGCGCCCGGGACGAACGGGATAGGACCCGTACCGTCTCCCCCCTGGAACCCGCTAAAGACGCGGTTCAGCTGGATACCACCAGCGTGGGTATCGGCCACGTGGTGGCGCGGGTCATGGAACTGGCAGCTCAGCGCCTAAGCGGTTGAGCACAGACGATTTTTTAACAAGGCCACGGCAGGATGCCACCGGTCTTTTTGTAACAACCCGTCGGGCTCGAAGGATCGGGCGGCGGTGCACCACCACAGGACCCTCTTTAAGAGGGACAAGCAACTCCAAATGACTGAATCATTCGCACAACTTTTCGAAGAGAGCATCAGCAAGAAGCAGATGCAATCAGGGTCCATCCTGAAGGCCCTGGTAGTCGAGATTCGGCCCGACGTCGTTATCGTCAATGCCGGTCTCAAGTCGGAAGGGGTGATCCCTGCCGAACAGTTTTATAACGAGCAGGGTGAGATGGAAGTCGCCGTGGGCGACGAAGTCGAAGTCGCGCTCGATGCGTTCGAGGACGGCTTCGGCGAGACGCGCCTTTCGCGCGAGAAAGCCAAGCGTGCCCGTTCGTGGACCCGCCTCGAGGACTCGTTCAACAAGGGCGAGATCGTCAAGGGCTTCATCACCGGCAAGGTCAAGGGTGGCTTCACCGTCGAGATCGACGGCGTTCGCGCCTTCCTGCCCGGTTCGCTGGTGGACGTGCGCCCGGTGCGCGATCCCGTCTACCTTGAAGGCAAGGAACTCGAGTTCAAGGTCATCAAGCTGGACCAGCGCCGCAACAACGTGGTGGTCTCCCGCCGCGCGGTCGTCGAGCAGGAATACAGCGCCGAGCGCGAAGAGCTGCTCACCAAGCTGCAGGAAGGCGCAGTGGTCAAGGGCGTGGTCAAGAACCTCACCGAGTACGGCGCGTTCGTCGACTTGGGCGGTATCGACGGCCTGCTGCACATCACTGACATGGCCTGGAAGCGCGTCAAGCATCCGTCGGAAGTCGTGGCCGTGGGCCAGGAGATCGACGTCAAGGTGCTGAAGTTCGACCGCGAGCGTAACCGCGTGTCCTTGGGCCTGAAGCAGCTGGGCGAGGACCCGTGGGTCGACATCGCTCGCCGCTACCCGAACGGCACCCGCCTGTTCGGTAAGGTCACCAACCTGGCCGACTACGGCTGCTTCGTCGAGATTGAGCCGGGCGTCGAAGGCCTGGTGCACGTCTCGGAGATGGACTGGACCAACAAGAACATCAACCCGTCCAAGGTCGTGCAAGTGGGCGACGAGACCGAGGTCATGGTGCTGGACATCGACGAAGAGCGTCGCCGCATCTCGCTCGGCATGAAGCAGTGCAAGCCGAACCCCTGGGATGACTTCGCCAACGGTCATGAGAAGGGCGATCACATCAAGGGCAAGATCAAGTCGATCACCGACTTTGGCATCTTCGTCGGCCTGGACGGCGGCATCGATGGCTTGGTGCACCTGTCCGACATCTCCTGGGACAATCCGGGCGAAGAAGCGGTGCGTAACTACAAGAAGGGTGACGAGGTCGAGGCCGTGGTGCTGGCGGTGGATGCGGAACGTGAGCGCATCTCGCTCGGCATCAAGCAGATGGAGAAGGATCCCTTCTCCAACTTCCTCGCTGACCATCCGAAGGGTAGCATCGTCAAGGGCAAGATCACCGCTGTCGACGCCAAGGGTGCCAACGTGGACCTGGGCAACGGCATCGAGGGATACCTGCGTGCTTCCGAGCTGTCGCGTGACCGCATCGAAGATGCGCGTACCGTGCTGAAGGAAGGTGAAGAGATCGAAGCCCGCTTCACCGGCGTGGATCGCAAGAACCGCACCCTGAGCCTGTCCGTGAAGGCCAAGGAGATGCAGGAAGAAGCCCAGGCCATGGAAGACTATGGCCGCGGCGGACAGGGCGGCACCACCGCCCTCGGCGATCTGCTCAAAGAGCACATCGGCGGTAACAAGGAAGACTGATGTGGAGCACGCCCGCGGCGTGAGCCGCGGGCGTCTTTGCATGAGAGCGTCAGGAATGGGATCTAAGGGTCGCACTCGTTCGGCACAAGGCAGAGCATGACAAAGTCTGAGCTGATCGAATTGATATCGCGCAAGCAGAGCCATCTGGCCGCCAAGGACATCGAACTGGCGGTGAAGATGGTGCTGGAGCGCATGAGCACGGCCCTGTCCACCGGCCGGCGCATCGAGATCCGCGGCTTCGGCAGCTTCTCGCTGCATTTCCGTCCACCGCGCATGGGCCGCAATCCCAAGACCGGCGACGCCGTGGCGCTGCCGGGCAAGTACGTCCCGCATTTCAAGCCGGGCAAGGACCTGCGTGACCGGGTCAACGGCGTGGAAGGCGCGACCTACGAAGAAGAAGCCGACGAAGACGAAGAAGAAGCTGAGGCCTGATCAGTGACGCCCTCGGGCGAACCCACATGCTCCGCTGGATAACCCTCATCTCCCTGTTCCTGGTGTTCGCGCTGGCGTTACTGCTGGCTTATGCGAACGGCGCCATGGTGCGCCTGGATTACCTCGTGGGTAGCGAGGAAGTGCACATGTCTTCAGCCTTGTTGGGCGCCGCCGTCATCGGCTGGCTCTTGGGGCTGGCCAGCGCCTTCGGCGTGCTGTTCCGCGCGCGGCGCGACCTGCGCCGCCAGAAGCGCAGCCTGGACGAAGCCGAATCCGAACTCCGCAACCTGCGCAACGCATCCGTGAAGCATGACCGCTAGCGCCGGCGCCATTGCCTTCAGCCTGATCCTCATCTCCGGTTTCGGCGGCTGGTTCCTGGCCCGTTGGCGCAGCGGGCAGCGCAACCTGCCGTCCAAGTTCGCCAGCGCCGAATACTTCAAGGGCCTGAACTACCTGCTCAACGAAGAGCCGGACAAGGCCATCGAGGTGTTCATCCGCATGGCCGAAGTGGATTCCGATACCGTTGAGACCCACTTCGCCCTGGGCAGCCTGTTCCGCCGTCGCGGCGAAGCGGACCGGGCCATCCGCATCCATCAGGCATTGATCGCGCGGCCGAACCTCAGCCGCCAGCATCGCGCTGAAGCGCTCTACGAACTGGCCCAGGACTATCTGCGCGCCGGGCTAATGGACCGGGCCGAGAGCATCCTCTTGGAGCTCCTGGACGCACCGTCCTACACTGAGCAGGTGCTGCATAGCCTCGTGTCCCTCTACGAGATGCAGCGGGACTGGGAGCAGGCCATCGCCATGCGCCGGCGCCTGGAATCCCTGACCACCGATCCCGAGTGGCGCATCATCGCTCAGTACTACTGTGAGCTGGCACAGAGTGCGCTGCTGGCCCAGGATCTGGCCGAAGCCCACAAATACCTGAAGAAGGCCCAGTCCCAGGACAAGGACTGCGTGCGCGCGCATCTCATGCTGGCGCAGATGGCCGAGAACACCAACGACTGGGATGAGAGCCGCCGCCAGTATCGCGCCGTGCTGGAACACGAGATCCGTTACGCCACCGAAGTGCTACCGGCCCTGGCGCGCATCGTACGCAAGCAGGATGGGGAGACGGTCTTCGAAGAGCGCCTGCATAAGCTCAAGGACTCCAACCCTAAAGCGGTGCGCTACATCGGCCTCGCCGCGGTGATGGACGACAGCTTGAACGACCCCCTGTCCCGGGAGTGCGTGGCGGAATATCTGCGAACCGAACCGACGCTGCAGGGGCTGTACCAGATGCATGCGGCCCTGGCGGAGCGCCACGGCGAGAAGGCCACGGCCGACATCGAGCCGTTGCGGGTCGCGGTGCGCAACCTCATGAAGAGCGGGCCCCGTTACCGCTGCGAGGAATGCGGCTTCCGCAGCCGCACCCTGTATTGGCAGTGCCCCACCTGCAAGACCTGGGACAGCACCGTGCCGTTCCATGAAGTATTGTTGTCCGGTCCCGGCCAGAACGTGCATCCCAAGCCGGTGATGTAGTCGCGGCCTTAAGCCGCAAGAGGCGATCCATGTCCAGCAAGCGCATCCGCAAAGCCGTGTTCCCCGTCGCCGGGTTGGGCACGCGCTTCCTGCCTGCCACCAAGGCCTCTCCCAAGGAGATGCTGGCCATCGTGGACAAGCCCATCATCCAGTACGCGGTGGAGGAGGCGGTGGCTGCGGGAGTGGAAGTGCTGGTGTTTGTCACCAGCCGCACCAAACGTTCCATCGAGGACCATTTCGATAGCGCCTATGAACTGGAGACCGAGCTCACGCGCCGTGGCAAGACCACCGAGCTTGAGCTGGTGCAGAGCATCGTGCCGCCCCATGTGTCCTGCGTGTACATCCGTCAGGCGGAAGCCTTAGGACTAGGCCATGCGGTGCTCTGCGCCGAGGCCGCCATCGGTGACGAGCCTTTCTTCGTGATCTTAGCGGATGACCTCATCGATGGCTCCCGCGGTTCCGCGTTGCAACAGATGGTCGGTGAGTACGAGAAACATCATTCCAGCATGGTGGGCATCGAGCGGGTGAATCCAGATCAGACCCAGCGTTACGGCATCATCCGTCCCAAGGAAGCGGGTCCGCGCCAGCATCAGGTGACGGAGATCGTAGAGAAACCCAAGCCCGACATGGCGCCGTCCAACCTCGCGGTGGTGGGGCGCTACATACTCACGCCGCGCATCTTCGAACTCCTGAAGACCACCGGCCGCGGCACCGGCGGCGAGATCCAGCTCACGGACGGTATCGCCGCGCTCCTGCAGCATGAGAAGGTCTTCGGTTACGAGTTCGAAGGCACCCGTTATGACTGCGGCAACAAGTTGGGCTTCCTGCGGGCCACCGTGGAGTTCGGCCTGAAGCATGATGAGTTCGGCGATGAGTTCCGCAACTACCTGAAGAAGATCGCTTCCGACATCGCCTCGGGTACTCGGTGACTCCTACGCTCGCCTGGGCCTTGTTGATGGTGGCAGGCCTGTTCGAAGTGGCCTGGGCCATCGGCCTCAAGTACACGGAAGGGTTCAGCAAGCCGCTGCCGAGCGCCCTCACGGTGGCGGCTATGATCGTCAGTATGGGTCTCTTGGGGCTGGTGGCGCGACACCTGCCCATCGGTACCGCTTATGCGGTCTGGACCGGCATCGGCGTGTTCGGCACGGCGGTCTTGGGGATCTATCTCTTCGGCGAATCCATGGCGCCCATGCGGCTGCTCTGCCTGGCGCTGATACTCACGGGTATCGTGGGGCTAAAGCTTACTTCTGTCTGATCAACGCTCTTTGGGCGTCTTGACCGCTTCGTCTGCTTCTTTCTCTGCTGCCTGGATAAGCTTGCGCAGGTTCTTGAAGCCGCGCAGGTATAGCCGCAGCCGGTAGGTGAACACCGTCCAGGGCGAGAAATGCTTCTTGGCGAACATGAGCTCACAGTAGTAATAGGACTTCTCGAAGAAGTTGTTCTTGACCCCGGTCCCCACGCCGCCGCTGGCGCTCTTGTGGTGGAAGAGGGCGGCGGCAGCCGAGAATTTGAAGCTGAGCCCGGCCTTGTAGGCCCGGCGGGCGTAGTCGCTCTCTTCCCGCACCGATACGCCTTTGAAGTTCTCGTCGAAGACGCCGATGCGCTCGATCACCTCCCGGCGGATGGAGAAGTTGCAGCCGGTGATGTTGTTGGTCTTGCCGTCCCGGTCGTAGTTGTCGCCGCCCTTGAAGTGCAGCGAATCGTCGAGCCAGGTGGGCTGGGAAGGGCGCTTGGAGCCGTGCTCCGTTACCCGGCCCTGCACCAGCTGGGTGCCGTCCGCGTGGGCCGCCACGTGGGCCGAGATGAAGTCCGGTTCGAAGCTCACGTCGTCGTCTATGAAGATGATGATCTCGCCTTTGGCCCTTCTCAGTCCCTCGTTACGGGCTTTGGTCACGGAGGCGAAATCCGGCCGCACATGGGTGAAGCGGCCGTGGTTGGCAGCGAAGAACGCCTCGGTCTCCGGGGTATGGACCTTGGTCTGGTCGATCAGCAGTATCTCTAGGTCCGGGTAATCCTGGGCGAAGGCACAGCGCAGGCTGCTTACCAGCAGTTCTTCCCGGTTGTAGCTGGGGATGATGAGGCTGACCTTCACGCAGAGTGTCCCATTGGGATGGCGGGGCAATTCTAGTCGAGTCTCCTCAGGTTTTGCGCCCGCGGCATGGAAATTAGCCCGACCAGACGCGATATCCACGGTTATCATAGGCGCCATGAAGAATCCGTCCGGGGTGGGGGTCGCGATCCTTGTCCCCTGCTACAACGAAGCCAAGACAATCGGCACGGTGGTGCGTGATTTCCGGCGCGCCTTGCCGAAGGCCGAGATCCTGGTGTTCGATAACCGTTCGACCGATGCCAGCGCTGCCGAGGCCTCGGCAGCCGGCGCTGTGGTGCGCAAGGTTAGCCAGCGGGGCAAGGGCAACGTGGTACGCCGCATGTTCGCGGACGTGGAGGCCGAGGTCTACCTAATGGTGGACGGCGACGGCACCTACGACGCGGCCGCAGCCGGTGCACTGGTGCAGAGGCTGCGGGACGGCGGTCTGGATATGGTGGTGGGCACCCGTGTGGACGGGCATGAAGATGCCTATCGGCCGGGCCACCGGATTGGCAACGTCATGCTGACCCGCACTGTGGCATTCCTATTCGGCGACACCTTCAGCGATATGTTGTCCGGCTATCGTGTGTTATCGCGCCGCTATGCCAAGAGCTTCCCCGCGGCGGCTACCGGTTTCGAGATCGAGACGGAGCTCACGGTCCATGCGCTGCAGTTGCACATGCCCGTGGCGGAAATGCCGACGCGTTACGGTACGCGGCCGGAAGGCTCCGTGAGCAAGCTCAGTACCTGGCGCGACGGCTGGCGTATCCTGTATACCATCGGGCGGCTGTTCAAGAACGAACGTCCGCTGATGTTCTTCTCCTTAGGCTTCGCTGCGTGCAGTGTGGCCTCCTTCGTCCTGGCCGTGCCCTTGTTTGACGAATATCTGCGTACCGGCCTGGTGCCGCGATTCCCCACCGCCATACTCTGCACTGGCTTGATGCTCTTGGGGATGATCCTGTTGGCCTGCGGACTGATACTGGATACGGTGACCCACGGCCGCATCGAAGCCAAGCGCCTCGCATACCTTGCTGTATCCGGCCCCAGTCGCTCGTGAGCGTGCGCCGGCAGTTCCTGCGTTTCGCGATAGCGGGCATCGTCGGATTCGTAGTGGATGTGATTGTGCTGTATGTACTGCTCGGCCTCGGCTTGGGCTACTACTCCGGCCGAGTGTTGTCGTTCCTAGTGGCGGCTTTCACCACCTGGCAGATCAACCGGCGCCATGCCTTCGCCGCTCAGGCTGATGAGCGGCGGTTCCGTGAGTGGTTGCGTTATCTGCTGGCCATGTCAGCCGGTGGCATCCTCAACTATCTCGTATACGGCGGCGTGGTGGTCTTGGCTCCCCATGGGCCCTGGTTGCCGCTACTGGCGGTGGCTGCGGGGTCGATCGCAGGCCTGGCCGCGAATTTTCTGACCGCGAAGTTCTGGGTTTTCAAGGGAAAGACTGCCGGCACGCGGCAGCCATGAGGGAGAGGCGATGAACTCGACGATCCGACGCAGGCCGTTCGCATGGCTCAATCATCCCCACGCGTCCACGCGGGCGATGTTCATCGTGCCGCTGTGCTTCGGTCTTGTCTCGCTGGTGCTGGGAGCCGATCGGAACCACGACTTGCTCAACTATCACCTCTACGACGCCTTCGCATTCCTGCATGGGCGGCTCGACCAGGACCTTGCGCCGGCCAGTTTCCAGAGTTACTTCAATCCCCTGGTGGATCTGCTCTATTACTCCATGGCGCTCCATTGGCCGGCCTGGCTCACAGGCTTCACGATGGGTGTGTTGCACGGCTTGAATTTCGTGTTGTTGCTGGGCATCGCCCGTCGTGTCCTGCCCGATCTCCCGGCGGAGGATCGCAATCGGCTGCCTCTGCTGCTGGCCTTGGCCGGTTGTCTCACCAGCAACTTCCTGTCGGAGTTGGGCAACTCCATGGGCGACAACACCACGGCGCTGCTGGAATTCACAGCTCTGTTGACCGTGTTGGCGGGTTGGGAGCGGCTGCTGGAGGGAGGGCGCCGCGCCGTGGGTGTCATGCTTCTGGCCGGCGTGCTCGCCGGCGTGGGAGCGGGGCTGAAACTCACGAATGGATCCTATGCACTGGCGCTGTGCCTGGGTCTGATCGTCCTGCCATGCCGGCCCTGGCAGCGCATCAAGCTTGGCTCGCTGTTCGCGGTCGGCGTCCTCCTCGGGCTCGCGCTGAGCGGGGGGTACTGGTACTTCCTGCTTTGGCAGCACTTCGGTAATCCGCTCTATCCTCAGTACAGCGTGCTGTTCCCCAACGAGCTCGTCCACCCCGTCGGTACCATAGATACCCACTGGCCTCCCAAGGGCTTTACCACCACGCTGCTGTGGCCGTTCCTGTTCTCACTCGAACCCTCGCGAGTCGGGCAGATCCACTTGCGGCAGATCCTGTGGCCGTTGCTCTATGTGCTGTTCCTGTTGTGGGGCGCTTTGGCCGTCGGCCGCCGTTTGCGCCCCGGGGTGGATGGGGACCGGCGGCAGCTGTATGTCATCGTCTATGTCGGCCTGGGCTTCCTGCTGTGGATGGAGGTGTTCGGTGTGTTCCGCTACCTCGTCCCCGTCGAGATGGTGGCTCCCCTGGTGGTGTTCCTTCTGTTCCGGCGTTGCTTCGACTATCCAGTCGCCCACCGCCTGGCAGCGTGGTGCGTGGGCGTGGCGACTTTGGTGGTCGTGGCTGGCGGCACCAGCACTTGGGGCCACGAAGCATGGAAGAGCCCGATGTTCAGTGCCGACATCCCGCCGATCGAACATCCGGCCACCACCACAGTCATTTTCGTGAGCGGCAAGATCCCCTATGCCTGGCTCGCGCCGCAGTTCCCGGAGGACGTGACTTTCTTTGGCTTGCACCGGGCGTTCCCCGACTCCAAGCTGTTCAAGGCCCGCATGCACAGCATCGTCACCACGCGTGGCGGACCCGTCTACGCCGTCCTGAGGGCCTATTTTGCCTCGCGCGCAGATACCATCGCGCGCCAGAATGAATGGGCTGAGATGCTCGGCCTGGAGGATGGGCGACGCGGTTGCGACTTCCTCGGCTGGGCGACTGACCATCTGCATCTGCGCGCGCAGATGCGTGACACGGATGCCACGGGTACGCGCTGCGCATTCGCTATGCTCCTCGACGACCAGGAAGACACGGCTACCGAGGATCGAACCTCCGTCGCCGCCTATGCAGCCATCTTCGGCTACTACGGGTTCCGTCTTGATCCGGAGTCCTGTCAGGTCTATATGGCGCGGATAGGGGCGGGCTCGATCCCTTACCAGTGGTGCCGTGTGGAAGAGGTGCAGGTCCAAAGCCGCGGACCGGCGCAAAGGAAGCAGAAAGGCAGGAACTAGACGAAGTTGGCTCCCCGGGCCGGATTCGAACCAGCGACCAGTCGATTAACAGTCGACTGCTCTACCACTGAGCTACCGGGGAATTGCTCGAAGGGCGCATAGTGTAATTAAGCCCTTGGCGGGGGTCAATAAAATCCAGGACTTTCAGGCCCTTGCCAGCCAGCCGGCGATTCGGCTCATGGCGCCCTTGAGGTTGTCCATGCTAGTGGCGAAGGACATGCGCACATGTCCCGGCGCGCCGAAGGCGGAGCCCGCCACCGCCGCCACCCCCGCATCCACCAACAGCCGCTCGCAGAGCTCGTAGTCGTCCTTGAGCTTGAAGCGCTGGATCGCCTTGGAGAAGTCGGCGAAGGCATAGAAGGTCCCGTCCGCCGGCAGCATGGAGACGCCGGGCATGGCGGTCAGCGCCATGTGCACGTAGTCATGCCGCTCGCGGAAGGCCTTGCACATCATGTGCACGTAATCCTGGCTGCCATTGAGCGCCGCTTCCGCTGCTGCCTGGGAGATGGAGCAGGGGTTGGAGGTGCTCTGGGACTGCATGTTGCCCATGGCCTTGATGATGGCCTCCGGGCCGCCGGCATAACCGATGCGCCAGCCAGTCATGGCGTAAGCCTTGGAGCAGCCGTTCAGCATCAGGGTGCGGTCGTAGAGGTCCGGGCAGGCCATCAGGATGTTGCAGAAGGGCTCGCCGTGCCAGATGAAGGGCTCGTACATGTCATCGGTGGCGATGAGCACGTCCGGGTGCCGGCGCAGCACTTCGCCGAAGGCCAGGAGTTCCTTCTTGCGGTAGGCCATGCCCGTCGGGTTGGACGGACTGTTGATGACCACGAGACGCGTCTTCTTGGAGATGGATTTCTCCAACTGTTCTGGCGTCAGCTTGTAGTGCTGGTCCGGGCCCGCGTAGGGCATCACTGGTGTGGCATCGGCGATGGCCACGATCTCGGGGTAGGACACCCAGTAGGGTGCCGGCACGACCACCTCATCTCCCTTGTCCAGAATCGCCTGACAAAGGTTGAAAAAGCTCTGCTTGCCCCCAGATGAGACCAGTATCTGTGCGGGCGTATATGTCAGCCCGTTGTCACGTTTGAACTTCTCCAGCACGGCCTTGCGCAGCGAGAGAGTGCCTTCCACGGCGGTGTACTTGGTCTGGCCGTTGGCGATGGCACGGCGGGCCGCGTCCTTCACGTGTTCCGGCGTATCGAAGTCCGGCTCACCAGCACCGAGGCCGATGATGTCCTTGCCTTCGGCCTTGAGGGCCGCGGCGCGCGCGGTCACGGCGAGCGTGGGCGAGGGCTGTAGCCGCGCGGCGCGTTCAGAGAGAGTGGTTTTCAAGCGGAAGCTCCATCCAGACGGGCGGGGCGGTATCATCATAATAGAAAGGCACCCCTGGCACCAATGAACGACAACAGCTTCCGACTCACATCCGACTACCAGCCCGCAGGCGACCAGCCCAATGCCATAGCGACCCTGACCAAAGGCATGCAGGATGGCCTGGCGCGCCAGACGCTCTTGGGCGTCACCGGTTCTGGCAAGACCTTCAGCGTCGCCAACGTGATCCAGAACCTGCAGCGCCCGACCCTGGTGCTGGCCCCCAACAAGACCCTGGCGGCCCAGCTGTACGGCGAGTTCAAGATCTTCTTCCCGGACAACGCGGTGGAGTACTTCGTCTCCTATTACGACTACTACCAGCCGGAAGCCTATATACCGTCCTCTGACACCTATATAGAGAAGGACGCCTCCATCAACGAGCACATCGAGCAGATGCGGCTCTCGGCCACCAAGGCCATGCTGGAACGGCCCGACACCATCATCGTGGCCACGGTCTCCGCCATCTACGGCCTGGGCGATCCCAACTCATACCTCAGCATGGTGCTGCACATCTCCCGCGGCGAGAAGATCGACCAGCGCGCTATCCTGCGGCGCCTGGCGGAGATGCAATACATCCGTAACGAACTGGATTTCTCCTCCGGCACCTACCGGGTGCGGGGCGAGGTCATCGACATCTTCCCGGCGGAATCAGACCGGGAAGCCATCCGCATCGAACTCTTCGACGATGAGGTGGAATCCCTGACCCTGTTCGATCCCCTCACCGGCGCCACCGTGAAGCCGGTGCCGCGTTACACCATCTATCCCACCAGCCACTACGTGACGCCCCGCAGCAAGCTCCTGGAAGCGGTGGACAAGATCAAGATCGAGCTCAAGCCGCGCTTGGACGAGCTGCGCAAGGCCAACAAGCTCGTAGAAGCCCAGCGCCTGGAGCAGCGCACCCAGTTCGACATCGAGATGATGGTGGAGATCGGCTACTGCAGCGGCATCGAGAACTATTCGCGGCACCTGTCCAACCGCAAGGCCGGTGAGCCACCGCCGACCCTGTTCGACTACCTGCCCAACAACGCCATGCTGGTGGTGGACGAGAGCCACGTGACCATCCCGCAGCTGGGCGGCATGTACAAGGGCGATCGCTCCCGCAAGGAGAACCTGGTCGAATACGGCTTCCGCCTGCCTTCGGCTCTGGATAACCGGCCCCTGCGTTTCGAAGAATGGGAGGCCCGCGCGCCCCAGATGATCTTCGTCTCAGCGACGCCCGGTCCCTATGAGAAGCGCATGGGCGACCAGACGGTGGAGCAGGTGGTACGCCCCACGGGCTTGATCGACCCGGCGGTGGAGATACGCCCGGCCCGCACCCAGGTGGATGACCTGCTATCTGAAGTGAAGAAGCGCGCCGAGCGCAGCGAGCGGGTGCTGGTGACCACCCTCACCAAGCGCATGGCCGAGGATCTCACCGAATACTTCGCTGAGCACGGCGTGAAAGTGCGTTACCTGCATTCCGACATCGAGACCGTGGAACGCACCGAGATCATCCGCGACCTGCGCCTGGGTGTGTTCGACGTGCTGGTGGGTATCAACCTGCTGCGCGAAGGCCTGGACCTGCCGGAGGTGTCCCTGGTGGCCATCCTGGACGCGGACAAGGAAGGCTTCCTGCGTTCCGAAGGCTCCCTGATCCAGACCATCGGCCGCGCGGCCCGCAACGTGAACGGCATGGCCATCCTGTACGCGGAGAGGATGACCGGCTCCATGCAGCGGGCCATCGACGAGACCGACCGGCGCCGGGCGAGGCAGGTGGCTTACAACAAGGAACACGGCATCACGCCCTTAGGGATACAGAAGGCCGTGGCGGATGTCATGGAAGGGGCCCGGGCCTATGCCGCCGGTGTACGGACACCTCTGCCCAAGGCCGCCGATGAGCGCGGCCGCTACGAGGCCATGACTCCGGAGAAACGCATCAAGCTCATCAAGCAGCTCGAAGTGCAGATGCAGAAGCACGCCCGCAACCTGGAGTTCGAGGAAGCGGCGCGGATCCGCGACGATATCCGGGTGGTGCGCGAAGTGGATATGGGCCTGCCGGCTGTAAAAACAGGGTAAAACCTTGAAGAAACAAGGTCATTCCGGTATCGTTTGCGGTTCAGAGGCGAGTCCGGACATGTGCCGGACTCGCCGATTCCAAAAAGTCCTTTCCAAGGATTTTTTAGAGACGTAGATAGTCCGCAGGCGCGTAGCTCAGTTGGTTAGAGCACCACCTTGACATGGTGGGGGTCGGGGGTTCGAGTCCCTTCGCGCCTACCAAATACTTACGATACGAGAGTCTTTTACACAACCCGAAGCACGCGGTCCCTCGTATAGACCGCCACTGTAAGGAGACGACGATGCCCGCCATCACGCTGCCCGACGGTTCCAAACGCGAATTCCCCAACCCGGTGACGGTCGCCGAGGTGGCCGCCAGCATCGGTCCTGGCCTGGCCAAAGCCGCGCTCGCCGGTAAGGTCGACGGCAAGGTCGTCGATACCTCGTTCACCATCGATCACGACGCACCGCTCAGCATCATCACCGAGCGTGACGCGGAAGGCCTCGACGTGGTCCGCCATTCCACGGCGCATCTGCTCGCCCAGGCGGTGAAGCAGCTCTTCCCCGAAGCCCAGGTCACCATCGGTCCCGTGATCGAGGACGGCTTCTACTACGACTTCGCCTTCAGCCGGCCTTTCACGCCGGAGGACTTGGCGGCCATCGAGAAGCGCATGGAAGAACTGGCGGGGCAGGACCAGAAAGTCACCCGCAGCGTCATGCCCCGCGACGAGGCCGTGAAGTTCTTCAGTGGTATGGGCGAGAAGTACAAGGCGGAGATCATCGCCAGCATCCCGTCCAAGGAAGACATCTCCCTGTACCGTCAGGGCGACTTCATCGACCTGTGCCGCGGCCCCCACGTGCCCAGCACCGGCAAGCTGAAAGCCTTCAAGCTCATGAAGGTGGCCGGCGCCTATTGGCGTGGCGACTCCAAGAACGAGATGCTGCAGCGTATCTACGGCACCGCCTGGACCGACAAGAAGGCTCTGCAGGCCTACCTCACGCGCCTGGAAGAGGCGGAGAAGCGCGACCATCGCCGCATCGGCCGTGAGCTGGACCTCTTCCATCACCAGGAAGAGGCGCCGGGCATGATCTTCTGGCACCCCCGCGGCTGGGCCCTCTGGCAGCAGGTGGAGCAGTACATGCGCCGTGTCTACAGCGACAACGGCTACAACGAGGTCCGCGGCCCCCAGATCATGGACAAGAGCCTGTGGGAGAAGACTGGCCACTGGCAGAACTTCCGCGAGAACATGTTCATCACCCACTCGGAAGAGCGGGACTTCGCGGTCAAGCCCATGAACTGCCCGGGCCACATCCTCATCTACAAGCACGGCCTGAAGAGCTACCGGGACCTGCCGCTGCGCTTCGGCGAGTTCGGCGCCTGCCATCGCAACGAGCCCTCGGGCGCCTTGCACGGCCTGATGCGGGTGCGTGGCTTCACCCAGGATGATGGCCACATCTTCTGCACCGAGGACATGATCCAGTCAGAGTGCGCCGCCTTCACGGCGCTCCTGCAGAAGGTCTACAAGGACTTCGGCTTCACGGACATCATCTACAAGGTGGCGACCCGTCCGGCCAGCCGGGTGGGCGCGGATGCCCTCTGGGACAAGGCTGAAGCTGCCCTGATGGAGTCCCTCAAGGGGTCCGGCCACGAGTTCACCGTCTCCCCAGGCGAGGGGGCCTTCTACGGTCCCAAGATCGAGTACTCCCTGAAGGACGCTATCGGCCGGGTCTGGCAGTGCGGCACCATGCAGGTGGACTTCAACATGCCGGGCGCCCTGGGGGCCGAGTACGTGGGAGAAGATGGGGCCAAGCACGTGCCGGTCATGCTGCACCGGGCCATCGTGGGCTCCATGGAGCGTTTCCTCGGCATCCTCATCGAACACCATACGGGCCGCTTCCCGGCCTGGCTGGCCCCTGTTCAGGCGGTGGTCATGACCATCACCGATCGGCAGGCGGATTACGCCAAAATGGCCACAGAAACACTGAAAACCCATGGAAATCAGGGGTTTCGGGTGGAATCGGACTTGAGGAACGAGAAGATAGGCTTTAAAATACGCGAACATACGCTCCAACGCGTTCCCTACCTTTTGGTGGTGGGCGATAAGGAGATGGAATCGGGTTCCGTGGCGGTACGCACACGTGAAGGCCATGACCTGGGGAGTCTCAAGCTTGAGGACTTCGCCCGGCGTCTGGAAGCCGAAGTGGTGAGCCGCGGAGTGTCAGCCTGAATCGCGTCCTCGATGGCAGCATGAGGCGGGTTCAGGTTTATTTTTGGAGGATCATGTATCAGCTCTGAGAAGCGCGCCCGGCGAAACGGGGAGATCACGTCAGCGAAGGTCCGAGTCATAGGTCCTGACAACCAGCAGATCGGAATCATGTTCACCCGCGAAGCCATCCGCTACGCCGAAGAGGCGGGTCTGGATCTCGTGGAGGTATCTCCCACGGCGGAGCCGCCGGTGTGCCGCGTGATGGACTTCGGCAAGTACCTGTTCGAGGTCAACAAGAAGCAGCAGGTCGCGCGCAAGAAGCAGAAGCAGATACAGGTCAAGGAAGTTAAGTTCCGTCCGACCACGGACGAGGGCGATTACCAGATCAAGCTCCGTAACCTGACGCGCTTCCTCACGGAAGGCGACAAGGCCAAGGTCACCTTGAGGTTCCGTGGTCGCGAGTTGCTCCATCAGAGCCTCGGCACCGAGATC
>DASYCJ010000064.1:0-28910 GCA_036500225.1 Gammaproteobacteria bacterium | reverse complement strand
ATCCCGGTGGAGTCAGCGGATGGCTTCCAGTACGAGGTGCGCAACCAGGTGACGCTGTGCCGATGCGGGCAGAGCCAGAACAAGCCGTTCTGCGATGGGACGCATGCGGCGGTGAAGTTTAGGGATGAGTAGAGACAAAATAGGGAAACCGATTAAATGAGCGCTTCCAAGTGATATCAGAAATTCTGATTCGAATGTTTTGGGCGGCAGCATTGTCATTGGTAGTTGCGGATTTCTATTATTTTCTGCCGAAACAAATCAGACAAGCTGGTTCTCCTACCGCGCGAAACTACAGAGACTCCAGCGCCGACGTACTGCCTATGAGCGTGGCTACGCGATATATGCCATCCTGATTATCTGGATTGGCAGCATCGTCTCGTTGGGGATGCAGTTATTGCCATTCTGAGAATCCGGAAAGATGGATGATGAGGGCGCTTGCCGCTCCCGGCATCCTGCCTCCCGCGGCATTAGCATGTCCCTGTGCGTCAATCGAACCCTCGCTTCGCTCGGGTTCGATCCCATCATCTCCCCAGAGCTAGGAAAAAAAGAAGGCCCCTAAAAGGGGCCCTCTTTTTTTCCGAGTTGGTGGAGGCGGCGGGAATCGAACCCGCGTCCGTAAGTGATCCGCCCTTAGACCTACATGCTTAGCACACGTCATTAATTTAACTGGCAGCTACCCGACGGGCAGGGAAAACTGACAGCGATTCCGGTATTTTTAACCGTCCGGCGCCGGAGACACCGTACAGCGGTCTTGTGAGCACGACCTCTGAAGCGACTCCGAAGAGTCTCTGGACGCACAAGCACGGCTCCAGTCAGAGGCTAGCCGGGATTAGGCGGCTAGGGCGTAGTTGCTATCGTTCGCAGCTAAGCGTTTTTGCAAGACAGTTTTACGAGGAATCATGCACCTCGGCATGCACTTCGGGTTTCACGACCCACGTCGAGACCAGGTCGCCCCCAATGCAGTAACTATTCTACAGGAATGATACGAGGCCCGTTTCGGCACCGGCAAGGCCTATGTATGCCTCATGAGCCGGCCTTTCTGCCTCGCCCAATCGCGCTCTTTCTCAGTAGCCCGCTTGTCGTGGGCCTGCTTGCCCTTGGCGAGGCCGATCTCGAGCTTGGCCCGGCCCTTGCTCCAATACATGGCGGTGGGCACGAGGGTATAGCCCTTGCGTTCCACGGCGCCGATGAGCCGCGCCAGTTCTTCCCGGTGCAGTAAGAGCTTGCGGGTTCGGGTCGGGTCCGGATGGATGTGGGTGGAGGCGGTCATGAGCGGGGTGATGAGGGCGCCGATGAGGTAGGCCTCTTCATCCTTGATGATCACGTAGCTTTCGGCGATCTGCACCTTGCCGGCGCGCAGGCTCTTCACTTCCCAGCCTTCCAGGGCGATGCCGGCCTCGAAGCGGTCCTCGATGAAGTAGTCGAAGCGGGCGCGCTTGTTTAGCGCGATGGTGGACTGACCGGGCTTCTTCTTGTCGTCCTCTTTCTTAGCCATGGACGACATTATACGTGGCATGCCCGGCGCAGACCGCATAAAATTTGCCTATGCGCCACATCCATAAAAACGCATTGGTTCCTTACAGCGCTGCCGATATGTACGCGTTCGTCAATGACGTGGCGAAGTACCCGGAGTTCCTGCCGTGGTGCAAGGGCGCCGAGGTGCTGGATTCGAGCCCGACGGAGATGCGCGCTCGCCTGGACCTCGCGCGGGGTAGCTTCCACAAGAGCTTCACCACCCATAACTACATGGTTCCCGACCAGGGCATCACCATGACCCTGGAGAACGGGCCCTTCAAGCATCTGGAAGGCCGCTGGAAGTTCAGCGATCTGGGGTCGGAGGGTTCGAAGGTGGAGCTGGACATGGAGTTCCAGTTCGACAGCATGCTGCTGGACCTGGTGGCGGGTCCGGTGTTCGAGGAGATATGCAATTCCCTGGTGGATGCTTTCATCCGCCGCGCCGCGGGATTACATGGCGGCTGAGGGCAGCGTCCGGGTCGAGGTCTGCTACGCCAAGCCCGAGGTCCAGGCCATGGTGGCCCTGACGCTAGCCCGGGGCACCACCGCCCTCGAAGCGGCGCAACAGTCCGGTCTCACCAGCCGTTACCCCGAGATCGACCTTGCCACTCAGCCTCTTGGCATACGCGGCAAGCGTGTCCAGCCAGGTCACGTGTTGGAAGACGGAGATCGAGTCGAGATACTGCGGCCCCTTACGGCTGATCCCAAAGAGACCCGGCGCCGCCTGGCCGCTAAGGGGAAAACGATGGGCCGGGGACGTGCCTAGGCCTTGGCCTCAGGCTTATTGGAGCTCCGCAGTGGGATCTCTTTCAGGAAATAGGTGGTCAGGCAGACGACCACGATGAGCGCGGTGGCCAGATAGAAGATATGGCTCACGGCCTTGGCGAGCCCGAGGGAAGGGGTCTCGGCGGACAGGATGCTGCCGTACACTGCGACGCCCACGGACCCGGCCATGAGCCGCATGAAATACACCATGGAAGTGGTGACCCCCAGGGCATGCAGCTTGGCGGCGTTCTGCACCGCGATGTTATAGATGGGCATGCACACCGCCAGACCGAAACCGGCGATCACTGAGTAGAGCAGCAGTTCCAGGCGTGTCGTGTCCGGCGTGATGCGCGCCAGCAGGATCCCACCCGCGATGGCTACGACCGTGCCGAACAGCGCCACGTTCCTGTAGCGGTTGAGCTTGCCCACCAGCAAAGCCGAGAGGGTGGCGGTGATACCGAAGGTGACGCTCAAGGGCAGTAGTACCTCGCCGCTCACCTGGGCGCTGGTATGCAGCACCGATTGCATGAACAGCGGCACGAAGAGAGTGATGCCGTACATGGCCGCCATGGAGAAAGCGGTATTGAGCAGCCCGATGGAGATGATGGAGTCTTTGAACACCGTGAGCGGCAGGATCGGGTGGGCAGCCTTAGTCTCGATGAACAGGAACAGGGCCACGAACATCGCACCCGCGGCCAGGGTCAGCAGAGTGTTCGCGTCCCAGCCGCCTTTCTCGCCGATGTCGTGCAAGGCCAGGAGCACTAGGATCACGCCCGCGGCCATGGTGAGGGTGCCCCAATAATCGATGCGGAAGTCCTCGATCTTGTGCCGGTGTATGCGCGGGAAGTAACGCCACACCACGAAGGCCCCCAGCAGACCCACCGGCAGGTTGATGAGGAACACGTAGCGCCAGCCGGGGCCGTCCGCCAGGAAACCGCCCAGCACCGGGCCGATGATGCTGGCCAGTACCGAGATGGAGGTGAGCAGGCCGATGGCACGGCCGCGCCGTGCCGGCGGGAATAGGTCGGCGATGGTGGTGGTGGCAGCTGCCTGCATCACGCCGGCGCCGAGGCCCTTCAGGCCGCGGAACAGGATGAGCTGGGTCATGGAACCGGCCACGCCGCAGAGGGCGCTGCCCACGGTGAACCAGAGCATGCCGATGATCAGGATCCGCTTGCGGCCGTACACGTCCGAGAGCTTGCCGGCGATGGGCAAGGAGACGGTGGAGGCGATGAAGTAGGCGCTGAATACCGCCGAGTAGCGGGTGAAGCCTTGCAGGGAGTGGACGATGGCCGGCATGGCCGTGGCCACGATGGTCTGGTCCAGGGCGCCCATGAACATGGCGATGAGCACGCCCACCATGGTGAGCGCGACTGCCTTGGGATCGAGTTCGTGGAGGTGGACGCGAGGCTTCTTGGCGGGACTCAAGTCAGGTCTGCCTCGAAAGACTTAGCGAGGCGGGGGATATCCGCCGCCGTTCCCGCTGCCGGGAGTCGTGTTGGCTGCCGGCGCGTCCGGCGGGAGCTCGGAGGCGTCCTTCACCGTCGGCAGTTGCAGCTGCTGATCCTTGTTCTGCACCGGCGGCTGTTCGACGCGGGCCAGCTTGCCGCCTTCGAAGTACATGATCACGTGCCAGTTCTGGATCGGATCGCCGTCGTTGGGGTTCACGTAGCGCACGTAGTCCCAGCGGTTCGGATGGAAGGGGTCCACCACCATGGGCCGGCCCATGACGAACTGCACCTGGGGCTGGGTCATGCCGATCTTCACCTTGGCGATCATCTCATCGGAGATGAAGTTGCCCTGACGGATCTCGGGTTTGAAGCAGCCGGAGAGGCTCAAGGCCGAGGCGGCGAGCAGCAGCAGGGAGACGCGGCGCATGCGGGGTCCGGGTTTGCGTGACTTGACTGGGGGAGCATAATACCCGACAGACCCCCCTTTAAGAAGCTGCCGTGAGCCAAGCACACGCCGAAAACCAGGAACTCCGCAACGCCGGCCTCAAGGTGACCCTGCCTAGGGTCAAGATCCTCGAGATCCTGGAACGCAGCAACCCGCGACACATCAGCGCCGAAGACATGTACAAGGCCCTGCTGGAGTCCGGCGAGGATATAGGCCTCGCCACGGTGTACCGGGTGCTGACCCAGTTCGAGACCGCCGGTCTCGTGACCCGCCATCATTTCGAGGGCGGCCACTCGGTGTTCGAGCTGAACCAGGGGACCCACCACGACCACATCCTGTGCGTGAAATGTGGGCGGGTGGACGAGTTCGTGGATGCGGAGATCGAGTCGCGGCAGAAGAAGATCGCTTCCGCCAAGGGTTATGAGATGACGGACCATTCTTTATACATCTACGGCATCTGCTCCAACTGCCGTAAATCGCTTAAGTAGGTCTAGCTTCCGACCTTTGAAATCATTTCCCGCGCGTGCTTGCGTGTGGTTTCTGTGATTTCCACGCCACCCAACATCCGCGCCAGTTCTTCCACTTGGGACTTCTTGTCCAGGGGCTCGATGGCTGTGATGGTGTTCTGGCCCTTGGTCGCTTTGGCGACCCGCAGATGCTGATGGGTCTGAGAGGCCACCTGGGGCAGGTGAGTGACGCAGAGCACCTGGCGTTTAGCTGCGAGGGTGCGCAGTTGCCGGCCTACGATCTCGGCGACACCGCCACCGATGCCTGAGTCCACCTCGTCGAAGATCATGGTGGGGATGGCGGTGGCCTGGGCAGCGATCACCTGGATGGCGAGAGAGATACGCGAGAGTTCGCCGCCGGAGGCCACCTTGGCAAGCGGCTTCTCGGGCTGGCCCTTGTTGGCGGCTACCATGAATTCCACGCGGTCGATGCCCTTGGCGGTGAAGCGCTCCGTATCAGCGTCTACTGCGATGCTGAACTTGCCACCGCCCATGCCCAGTTCCTGCATCACTGCCGTGACTTTCTTGCCTAGGTCGGCAGCAGTCTTGATGCGTTTGGCGTGGAGATCATCAGCCGCTTTACGGTAGCTGGTCTCCAGGCGCTTCAATTCCGCTTCCAGGTCCTGCAGCGCCACGTCGGAGTTCTCGAGGGTCATGAGTTCGGTCTTGAGGGACTCGAAGCGATCCAACAAGGTCTCCGGCTCCACGTGATGCTTACGTGCCAGATCGTGGATGGAGGCGAGGCGGTTCTCCAGCCACTCCAGACGCTTCGGATCCATATCGAGGTCCGCGAGATAGGCTCGCAGCCCGTCTGCGGCGTCCGATAGCTGGGCCTGGGCATCTGCCAAGGCGCGACACACGTCCGCGAACTTAGGCTCCAGTTCGCTCAAGGCATCGAGGATCACCAGAGCACGGCTTACTCGCTGATGGGCCGAACCTTCTTCCGCTTCGTAGAGGGAATCGAGGCTCGACTGCGCTGCTTCCAGGAGCTTGCCGCCGTTGGCGAGGCGTTTGTGCTCTGCATCAACCGCCGCCACTTCACCGGACTTTAGGGCCAGAGCCGAGAGTTCGCTCACTTGGTGGCGCAGGAGTTCGATGCGCGCATCCCGATCGCCGGCAGCGGTGCGTAGCGTAGTCAGCCGTTCGTGAGCGGCTTTCCAGTCCTTGTGCAGGCCCGTGACCCGCTGCAGTAGTTCCGCGTGGTCGCTGTAACCATCCAGCAGCGCCATCTGCGCCGTGGGACGCATCAGGGACTGGTGTTCATGCTGGCCGTGGATGTCCAGCAGCATCTCGCCGAGTTCATTTAGTGATTGGAGCGGCACGCTGCGGCCATTGATCTGGGCCCGGGAGCGGCCGTCCTTGCCCACGATGCGGCGCAGGATGCACTGGCCGTCTTCTGCCAAGTCATTCTCTTCCAGCCAGGCGGCGGCGTCTTTCGCGTCCTTGAGGTCGAACTCGGCGCTCATCTCGGCCCGCTCGGCGCCGTGGCGCACCACGCCCGCATCGGCCCGGTCACCCATAGCGAGGCCTAAGGCATCCACCAGGATGGACTTGCCCGCGCCGGTCTCGCCGGTGAGCACGGTCATGCCCGGTTTCAATTCCAGTTCCAGGGTATCGATGATCGCGAAGTCGCGGATGAGGATATGAGTGAGCATGGCCCGGGGTTCTAGCGTTCGGTTGTGCTTCGCCCCCAATGGAGCTTGCTACGCAGGATTTTATAGTAATCGTAGCCGCGCGGATGGATGAAAGTGATGCGTTGCGCGGCGCGCTTGGCCTCGACCCGGTCGCCTGGGTGCAGCGTCTCCGCGTGCTGGCCGTCCCAGGTCACCTGGGCTGAGCCGCCATGGGCATCGCCGATGCGCACTTCGATGACACTGGCGCCGGAGACCACCAGGGGCCGGTCGCCCAGGGTATGGGGGCAGATGGGCACTAGGGTGATGGCGTCCATGGAGGGATGCACGATGGGTCCGCCGCCAGAGAGGGCGTAGGCCGTGGAACCGGTGGGTGTGGCCACCACGATGCCGTCGGCGCGGTAGGCGCAGAGGAAGTGGCCGTCCACGTAGGTCTCGAACTCGATGAGCCGGCCGCCGTCGGACTTGTGCACCACCACGTCGTTGAGCGCAGTGCGGGGCGCTTCATTGCCGCCTTTGCGCAGGGCATGGGCCTGGAGTAGCAACCGCTCCTCCTGGCTGTACTCGCCCTTAAGCATGGCGGCGATATCGTCCTGCACTTTCTCAGGGGTGATGTCCGCCAAGAAACCTAGCCGTCCCAGGTTTACACCCACTAAAGGGATAGGGCGCGCGGATATGAGGTGTGCAGCCTTAAGAAGGGTGCCGTCGCCGCCCACCACGATCAGCAAATCTGCCTTGGCAGCCAGCGCCTTGGCCGGCAACACCTGCACGCCGGCTGAAGCGGGAAGTCCTAAGGACTCATCGCCGTAGACGTCGACCTTCGCGCCCAAGAGGTACTGGGCCAGACGGGTGGCCATCTCAGTGACCTGCGGGTCAGAGATGCGGCCCATCAGGCCGACGGTGGAGAAGCGGGTCGTCATAGGTCCGGCACGTTACCATGTGCGGCCGCGGGTCCAAAGACTCGAAACCGCTTGAGCCGCTAAGTCATTGACGGAGAAGGGCAGCCAGGCATGATTTTGCTTTGGCACTCAGGTATATTGAGTGCCAATCTAGAGCGCCAAAATCATGCATCCATGACTCCCGAGAGCACCGAGAACAGCCTCAGCGAGCGCGCCCAATACCTTCTAAAGGTGTTGGTGGAGCGCTATATCCGCGATGGTGAACCTGTCGGCTCCCGCACACTCTCCAAGGACTCAGGCTTGGATCTCAGTCCTGCCAGCATCCGTAATGTCATGGCGGACTTGGAAGAGTTCGGCTTCGTCACCTCGCCTCATACTTCCGCCGGCCGCATCCCCACGGTGAAGGGCTACCGGATGTTCGTGGACTCCCTGCTCAAGGTGAAACCCTTGGACGAGCAGGAGATCCGCGTCATGCGCGCCCATCTTGATCCGGGCCAGGCCAATCCGCAGCAGTTACTGGCGTCCGCCTCCAACATGCTCTCGGCTATCACCCGCAGGGCGGGTGTGGTGACGCTGCCGAAGCGCGAGCACGCCTCCTGGCGCCACATCGAATTCATGCCGCTGTCGGAGAACCGGGTGCTGGTGATCCTGGTGTTGAACGACGGTGAAGTGCAGAACCGGGTGCTGCACCTGGACCGCGCCTACGACGCCGCGGGCCTGCAGCAGATCAGCAATTACCTCAACAGCAACTTCGCCGGCCGCGACATCCACGAACTGCGACGCGGCCTCTTGAATGAACTCAACCGAACCCGCGAAAGCATGAACGAACTCATGCACATGGCCATCACCATGGCGGACAAGGTGTTCCAGGTCCGCGGCGGCGAACCCACCTACATGATGGCCGGCGAGACCAACCTCATGGAGTTCGCTGACCTCTCGGACGTGGAGAAGCTGCGCCGCCTGTTCGAGGCCTTCAATCAGAAGCGCGACATCTTGACCCTGCTGGACAAGTGCATCGTCGCCGACGGCGTGCAGATCTTCATCGGCGAAGAATCCGGTTACCGGGTGCTGGATGAAGTGAGCGTGGTGACTGCGCCCTACAGCATGGGCGAGGGCGTGGTGGGGGTGCTGGGCGTCATCGGCCCGACCCGCATGGCCTACGAGCGGGTGATCCCCATCGTGGACGTGACCGCCCGGCTGCTTACGGCTGCCTTGAATCCGAGGAAATAAGCCTCACATCGTGTTTAGACAGCGGGCAGCACGAGGCTGCCCGCGTGCATATGTAACTACGAGGATCAGATGGAGAACATGAAGGACCCGCAGACCGCCTCCCCCGAGGTTGACCCCAACGCGCCCACCCTGGATCCCGTGCAGGCTCTGCAAGCCGCGCTGGTAGCCGCTGAAGCCAAGGCTGCCCAGAACTACGACAACTACCTGCGCGCTGTGGCGGAGCAGGACAATCTGCGCAAGCGCGGCCAGCGTGATGTGGAACAGGCCCTCAAGTACGGCCTGGACCGGGTGCTGGCTGACCTCTTGCCCGTGAAAGATTCCCTGGAGATGGCCTTGCAGTCCGCCGGCGACAAGCCGGAAGCGGCGGCCCTGCGCACCGGCGTTGATATGACCCTGCGACTCCTGACCCAAGCCCTGGAGCGCCAGGGCGTGAAGGAGATCAGCCCCGCCAAAGGCGAGGCCTTCAACCACGAATGGCATGAGGCTATGGCCACCCAGGAATCCGCGGAAGCCCCGGCGGATGCGGTGCTGGTCACTGTGCAGAAGGGGTACCAGTTAAATGGCCGCCTGCTGCGCCCCGCTCGGGTATTGGTAGCCAAGGCCCCGGCAGCGAAATAGGGCCGGTTTCCCTGTTGAAACCACCCGACAGAACCCCATATCTGGGCTAACGAATTCAGATCCTTTTGGAGTTATGACATGAGCAAGATCATCGGCATCGACCTCGGCACCACCAACTCTTGCGTGGCTATCATGGAGAGCGGCAAGCCCCGGGTCATCGAGAACAGCGAAGGTGACCGCACCACCCCGTCCATCATCGGTTTCACCAAAGACGGTGAGGTGGTAGTGGGCCAGTCGGCCAAGCGCCAGGCGGTGACCAATCCCAAGAACACTCTGTACGCCATCAAACGTCTCATCGGGCGCAAGTTCAAGGACGATGTGGTGCAGAAGGACGTGAGCATGGTCCCGTACGCCATCGTCGGCGCCGATAACGGCGACGCCTGGGTGGACGTGAATGGAAAGAAGATGGCGCCGCCGGAGATCTCCGCGCGCGTGCTCATGAAGATGAAGAAGACCGCCGAAGACTATCTCGGCGAGCCAGTCACCGAAGCGGTCATCACCGTGCCGGCCTACTTCAACGATTCCCAGCGCCAGGCCACCAAGGACGCCGGCAAGATCGCCGGCTTGGAAGTGAAGCGCATCATCAACGAGCCGACTGCGGCCGCGCTCGCCTACGGCATGGACAAGGTCAAGGGCGATCGCAAGATCGCCGTGTATGACCTGGGCGGCGGCACCTTCGACGTCTCCATCATCGAGATCGCGGAAGTGGACGGCGAGCACCAGTTCGAAGTGTTGTCCACCAACGGCGACACCTTCCTGGGCGGCGAGGACTTCGACAAGCGCATCATCGACTTCATCGCCGACGAGTTCCGCAAGGAGCAGGGCATCGACGTGCGCAGCGATCCGCTGGCCATGCAGCGCCTGAAAGAGGCGGCTGAGAAGGCAAAGATCGAGCTGTCGTCGAATCAGCAGACCGAAGTGAACCTGCCGTACATCACGGCGGACGCCTCCGGTCCCAAGCACCTGGTCGTGAAACTGACCCGCGCCAAGCTCGAGTCCCTGGTGGGTGACCTCATCAGCCGCACCATCGAGCCCTGCAAGATCGCCCTCAAGGACGCGGGTCTCAACGCCTCCGACCTGCAGGACGTGATCCTGGTGGGCGGCCAGACCCGCATGCCTAAGGTGCAGGAAGCGGTGAAGGACTTCTTCGGCAAGGAGCCGCGCAAGGACGTGAACCCGGACGAAGCGGTCGCTGTGGGCGCCGCCATCCAGGCAGGCGTGCTGAAGGGCGACGTCAAAGACGTGTTGCTGCTGGACGTGACTCCGCTGTCGCTGGGCATCGAGACCCTGGGCGGCGTGCTGACTAAATTGATTGAGAAGAACACCACCATCCCCACCAAGGCATCGCAGACTTTCTCGACCGCTGAGGACAACCAGACCGCGGTCACCGTGCATGTCTTGCAGGGTGAGCGTGAGATGGCGCGGGACAACAAGTCCCTGGGCCGCTTCGACCTCTCGGACATCCCGCCGGCTCCCCGCGGCACGCCGCAGGTGGAAGTGAGCTTCGACATCGATGCCAACGGCATCCTGAACGTGTCCGCCAAGGATAAGGCCACCGGCAAGGCACAGTCCATCGTCATCAAAGCCTCCTCGGGTCTGAGTGATGAAGAGGTCAAGCGCATGGTGAAGGACGCCGAGGCCCACGCCGAGGAAGACCGCAAGGCCCGTGAGCTCGTCGATGCGCGCAACCAGGCGGACGCCCTGATACATGCGGCTGAGAAGGGCATGGCTGATCTCGGCGACAAGGTCTCTGGTGAGGAGCGTGCTGCCATCGAGAACGCGGTGCGCGACTTGAAGGACGTGATCAAGAAGGATGACAAAGCGATCATCGAAGCCAAGGCCAAGGCCCTGAGCGATGCCTCCGGCAAGATGGCCGAGCGTCTCTACGCTGCCAAGAACGAAGCGGGTGCCCAGGGCCAACAGGCTCCTGGCGGCCAGGCCGGCGACGCCGGCAAGAAAGACGACGTGGTAGATGCCGAGTTCGAGGAAGTGAAGAAAGACCAGAAGTAATCCAGACTCAATCTGGATGGCGAAATAGCGCCGGAGTCTCGTCTTGTACGGGCTCCGGCGCGATACTGTTAGACATGACATTGCGGTGCGTGGATGCACCTAACGTGATGAGGAGCGTGAAGCGTGGGCAAGGGCCGGTTGGAAGCATTCAGTGACGGCGTGTTGGCTGTCATCATCACCATCATGGTGCTGGATATGAAGGCGCCTCAGGGTGCCGACTTCACTGCGCTCTACGGGGTGCTGCCCGTGTTCCTGGTCTACGTGTTGAGCTTCATCTATGTCGGTATCTACTGGAACAACCATCACCACATGCTGCATGCGGTGGAGCATATCGACGGCCGCTCCATGTGGGCCAACTTGCATCTCCTGTTCTGGCTTTCACTGGTACCCTTCGTCACCGGCTGGATGGGCGAGAACCATTTCGCCGCTCTACCCACCGCACTCTATGGCGTGGTGCTGCTGATGGCAGGCGCCAGCTATACCTTGCTGCAGATGTCCCTAGTGGCTGCCAATGGCAAGAACGCCCTGTTGGCGCATGCGGTGGGCCGCGACCTCAAGGGTAAGCTCTCCGTCGTCTGCTACCTGCTGGCGATCCCGCTGGCCTTCGTGGACCAGGCCATCTCCGATGTGATCTATATGTTGGTGGCGGCCATGTGGTTCATCCCTGACCGGCGCATCGAGCGGGTGCACGCCGCATGAGCAAGCGCGACTATTACGAGGTGCTGGGCGTGAAGCGTGACGCCGCGGAAGCTGACATCAAGAAGGCTTATCGCCGGCTCGCCATGAAGCACCATCCTGACCGCAACCCGGACGACAAGAAGTCCGAGGAGCAGTTCAAAGAAGCCAAGGAAGCCTACGAAGTCCTGACCGACGCCAAGAAGCGCGCCACCTATGACCAGTTCGGTCATGCGGGCGTGGATGCCCATTCGGCAGGGGCGCGGGGCGGTGGCGGTGGTGGGGCGGGCTTTGATCCCAACGACATCTTCGGTGACATCTTCGGCGATGCCTTCGGCGACATCTTCTCCGGCGCACGCCGCAGTGGTGGCCAGCGGGTATACCGAGGTGCGGATCTGCGCTACGGCCTGGGGCTGACCCTCGAACAGGCCGTGGCCGGTGATACCGTCAACATCAATGTGACGACCCTTGCTACCTGCGAGATCTGCCACGGTAGCGGCGCGAAAGCCGGCAGCCAACCGGTCACCTGCACCACCTGCGGCGGTCGCGGCCAGGTGCGCATGCAGCAGGGCTTCTTCACGGTGCAGCAGACCTGCCCGCGTTGCCGCGGCAAAGGCACCATCATCTCGGACCCCTGTGGTAACTGCCACGGCGCGGGCCGCGTCGAGAAAGAGAAGACCCTGTCGGTGAAGATCCCGCCGGGGGTCGATAACGGTGACCGCATCCGCCTGTCCGGCGAAGGCGAGGCGGGCCCGAACGGCGGGCCGGCAGGTGATCTGTATGTAGAGATCAGCGTCGAGCCCCACGAGATATTCGCCCGCGACGGCGCGGACCTGTCCTGCGAGGTGCCGGTGTCCTTCGCCACGGCGGCTCTCGGCGGCGAGATAGAAGTGCCGACCTTGGGCGGCAGCGTGTCCCTCAAGATCCCCGCAGAGACCCAGACCGGCAAGGTGTTCCGCCTGCGCGGCAAGGGCGTGAAGCCCGTGCGCGGCGGTTCTGTGGGAGACCTCATGTGCCGCGTGGAAGTGGAAGTGCCGGTGCATCTCAGCAAGGAACAGAAGGAACTGCTGAAGAAGTTCGATGCTTCCGTGAAGGCGGACGGTTCCAAGCATTCGCCCCGTGAGTCATCTTGGCTCGCCGGTGTGAAGCGCTTCTTCAAGGAACAGGCGTGAGCCCTGTCCGCATCGCGCTCCTGGGTGCCTCCGGCCGCATGGGCCAGGCGGTGCTGGAAGCGACGGGGGGGCAGGAAGGCATACGTATAACGGCAGCCCTAGTGCGGCCGGGCAGTGCCTCTCTTAGTAAGAGCAGTCACGGCCTCAGCTATACCAGTGATCTCGCGGCGGCCCTTGCTGACGCCGACGTGCTCCTCGACTTTTCCCTGCCGATGTCCACGGACGCAGCCCTAGATGCCTGCCTCAAGGCCGGCAAGCCCTTGGTCACGGGCGTCACCGGCATGGATGCAGCCTTGAAGGCGCGGCTCGCAGATGCGGGCAAGCGCATCCCGATCCTGGCTTCCGCCAACATGAGCTTAGGGGTGGCACTACTCACCCGCATGGCGGAGCAGGCGGCCAAGGTCTTGGGGCCGGAGTTCGACATCGAGATATCCGAAGCTCATCACCGCAATAAGAAAGATGCGCCTTCCGGCACGGCCTTGGCCCTGGCGGAAGTCATGAGCAAGGCTCGTGGCTCAGCGGACATAGACAAAGATGCCAGTCGGCAGGGTCCGCGCCAGCCCGGCAGCATCGGTTTCTCCGTGGTGCGGGCCGGCGACATAGTGGGGGAGCACACGGTGTTGTTCGCCGGAGCCGGAGAGCGGCTGGAACTCAGCCACCGCGCCCAGAGCCGCGCGACTTTCGCCCAAGGTGCCTTGAGCGCCGTCCGCTGGATCGCGGGACAGAAGCCGGGTCTCTATAGCCTCGCCGATACCCTCAAGTCCTGAACGTTTTTTTCACGCAGGTGTGGACGCTCGCACCCGTCATCCGTTAAAATCACGCAGTTTTGTAGCACGGGGGTGTCCTTGGAACATCCAGCCATCCTGGCCCTTGAGGACGGTACGGTATTCCGGGGTATCTCTATTGGTGCGGCGGGATCGACGGCGGGCGAGGTGGTGTTCAACACTGCCATGACCGGTTATCAGGAGATCCTGACCGACCCGTCTTACTCCCGTCAGCTCGTCACGCTCACCTATCCCCATATCGGCAACACCGGCGTCAACAACGCTGACCGTGAGTCCCAGCGCATCATGGCTGCGGGCCTCATCATCCGTGACTTGCCGCTGGCCATGAGCAACTGGCGTTCACGGCAGACCTTGGACAGTTACCTGCGCCGTGAAGGCATCGTGGGCCTAGCCGGTATCGACACCCGCAAGCTCACTCGCCTGCTGCGCACCAAGGGTGCCCAGAACGGCTGCATCACGGCCGGCGAGAAGGTGGACGAGGCGGAAGCCCTGAAACAGGCCAAGGCTTTCCCTGGCCTGAAGGGCATGGATCTGGCCAAAGTGGTCAGCACCACCACGGCCTACGAATGGAAGGAAGCGAGCTGGAGACTGGAGACGGACTCCAGCCCTAGCGTGAGCGGCGGCCGCTTCCACGTGGTGGCTTACGACTACGGCGTGAAGCACAACATCCTGCGCATCCTGGTGGATCACGGTTGCCGCGTGACCGTGGTGCCCGCCCAGATGCCGGCGAAAGAAGCTTTGGCCCTGAACCCGGACGGCGTGTTCCTGGCCAACGGCCCCGGCGACCCGGAACCTTGCGACTACGCCATCAAGGCGATCCGCGAGATCCTCACCACCGGTGTGCCGGTGTTCGGCATCTGTCTGGGCCACCAGTTGCTCGGCTTAGCGAGCGGCGCCAAGACCCTGAAGATGAAATTCGGGCACCACGGTGCCAACCATCCGGTGATCGACCTCGGCACCGGGCGGGTCATGATCTCCAGCCAGAACCACGGCTTCGCGGTGGATGAGGCGACCTTGCCCGCCAACCTGCGCGCCACCCATCGCTCGCTGTTCGACGGCACGCTGCAGGGCGTGGAGCGTACCGACTGCGAAGCCTTCAGTTTCCAGGGACATCCGGAAGCGAGTCCGGGTCCCCATGACGTGAAACCCCTGTTCGAACGTTTCGTGCGTGCCATGGCTTCGCGCCAGGGGCACGCCAAGGCCGCCGCCGCGGGCTGAGTCGATTTCGGGATGCGTGGGTCGAGGCGGCATTTCGATCAGGGCCGTCCCGGCCATCGCGCGCCAAGAGAGTGCTTAAACCAGAGGTCGTAGAGCAGATATGCCGAAGCGCACAGACATCAAGAGCGTGATGATCATCGGCGCCGGGCCGATAGTAATCGGCCAGGCCTGCGAGTTCGACTACTCCGGTGCCCAGGCCTGCAAGGCCTTGCGCGAGGAGGGCTACCGGGTGGTGCTGGTGAACTCCAACCCCGCCACCATCATGACCGACCCGGAGATGGCGGACGCAATATATATAGAACCGATCCATTGGTCGACTCTGGCCCGTATCATCGAGAAAGAGCGCCCGGACGTGCTGCTGCCCACCATGGGCGGCCAGACGGCGCTGAACTGCGCCCTGGACCTGGTGCGCGAAGGCGTGCTGGCCAAGTTCGGGGTGGAGATGATTGGCGCCTCCCGCGAGGCCATCGACATGGCCGAGGACCGTGACCAGTTCCGCCGTGCCATGCGCGATATCGGGCTGGCCACGCCCCGCGCCGGTCTCGCTCACAGCATGGAGGAAGCCCTCGCCGTACAGGCTGAGATCGGTTTCCCCACCATCATCCGGCCGTCCTTCACCATGGGTGGTTCCGGCGGCGGTATCGCCTACAACCGTGACGAGTTCGTGGAGATATGCGAACTCGGCCTCGACCTCTCGCCCACCAACGAGCTTCTCATCGAGGAGTCGGTGCTGGGCTGGAAAGAGTTCGAGATGGAAGTGGTGCGGGACAAGAAAGACAACTGCATCATCGTCTGCTCCATCGAGAACCTGGACCCGATGGGCGTGCACACCGGCGACTCCATCACCGTGGCGCCGGCCCAGACGCTGACCGACAAGGAATACCAGATCATGCGCGATGCCTCCATCGCGGTGTTGCGCAAGATCGGCGTCGAGACCGGCGGTTCCAACGTACAGTTCGCCATCAACCCGGCGGACGGCAAGATGGTGGTGATCGAGATGAACCCGCGGGTCTCGCGTTCCTCGGCTTTGGCCTCCAAGGCTACCGGGTTCCCGATCGCCAAGGTGGCCGCCAAGCTCGCCATCGGCTACACCCTGGACGAACTCAAGAACGAGATCACCGGCGGTGCCACGCCTGCATCCTTCGAGCCGGCCATCGACTACGTAGTCACCAAGGTGCCGCGCTTCACCTTCGAGAAGTTCCCCCAGGCGGAACCGCGCCTCTCCACCCAGATGAAGTCGGTGGGTGAGGTGATGGCCATGGGCAGGACTTTCCAGGAGTCCTTGCACAAAGCCCTACGTGGTCTCGAGACCGGCACCGACGGCTTCAACGAGAAGATCCCCGACTTCAAGACACCAGGTGCTATGGATGTGCTGCGCCATGAGTTGCGCGCCGCGGGCCCCGATCGCATCTGGTACGTGGGTGATGCCTTCCGTGCGGGGCTCACGCTGGAGGATATCCACGGGTTGTCGCACATCGACCCCTGGTTCCTGGCGCAGATCGAAGACCTGCTCTTGGAAGAGCGGGCTATCAAGGCCGGCGGCATGAAGACTTTGGACGCGGCGCGTCTGCGCGCCCTGAAGCGCAAGGGCTTCGCTGACAGCCGCATCGCCAAGCTGGTGGGCAGCAAGGAGAACGACGTACGCGCCCTGCGGGTGAAGCACAAGGTGCGCCCAGTGTATAAGCGCGTGGACTCCTGCGCCGCTGAGTTCGCGTCCACCACTGCCTACATGTATTCCACGTATGAAGATGAGTGCGAGGCCCAGCCCACCCAGCGGGACAAGATCATGGTGCTGGGCGGCGGTCCGAACCGCATCGGCCAGGGCATCGAGTTCGACTACTGTTGCGTGCACGCGGCCCTGGCCCTGAAGCAGGACGGCTTCGAGACCATCATGGTCAACTGCAACCCGGAGACCGTGTCCACGGACTACGACACGTCCGACCGGCTGTACTTCGAGCCCCTCACGTTCGAAGACGTGATGGAGATCATCGATCTCGAGAAACCGAAGGGCGTGATCGTGCAGTTCGGCGGCCAGACGCCCCTGAAACTCGCGCGGGCTCTGGAAGCGGCGGGCGCGCCCATCATCGGCACCACGCCGGATTCCATCGACCTCGCGGAAGATCGTGAACGCTTCTCCAAGCTGGTGGATAAGCTCAAGCTGCATCAGCCGCCGGCCCGCACCGCCCGCAACGAAGAAGAAGCGGTGCGCCTATCCAGGGACGTGGGCTTCCCCCTGATGGTGCGCCCCAGCTACGTGCTGGGTGGCCGCGCTATGGAAGTGGTGTTCAACGAGGACGACCTGCGGGGCTACATCCGCAATGCAGTGAGGGTCTCCAACGATTCGCCGGTACTCATGGACCGCTTCCTGGAAGACGCCACCGAAGTGGACGTGGACGCGCTTTGCGACGGCGAAGAGGTGCTGGTGGCCGGCATCATGGAGCACGTGGAGCAGGCGGGTGTGCACTCCGGCGACTCCAGTTGCTCGCTGCCACCCAATAGCTTGAGCGAAGCCTTGCAGGACGAAATACGCAAGCAGACAGCCGTACTGGCCAAGGCCTTGAAGGTCATCGGCCTCATGAACATCCAGTTCGCTATCCAGAAGGACAAGGTTTACATCCTGGAAGTGAACCCGCGTGCTTCGCGCACTGCGCCCTTCGTCTCCAAGGCAGTCGGGGTGCCGCTCGCCAAGGTGGCGGCCCGCTGCATGGCCGGCAAGAGCCTCAAGGCCCAGGGCATCAAGGCCATCCCGGTGCCGCGCTACTTCGCGGTCAAGGCACCGGTCTTCCCCTTCATCAAGTTCCGCGGCGCCGACCCCATCCTGGGGCCGGAGATGAAGTCCACGGGTGAAGTCATGGGCGCCGGGCTCACTTTCGGCGAGGCCTATGCCAAAGCCCAGTTCGCTGCGGGTATCATCATCCCCAGGGGCGGTAAGGCACTGATCTCGGTGCGCGAGCAGGACAAGCCGGCAGCGGTAGTCTTGGCCCGCGAACTCAAGGAGCGCGGCTTCAGCCTGGTGGCCACCCACGGTACGGCGGCGGCGATACGTGCCGCTGGTGTCGCCTGTGAAGGCGTGAACAAGGTGCGTGAGGGACGGCCCCACGTGGTGGACATGATCAAGAACGATGAGCTCTCGCTCATCGTCAACACCACCGAGGGCAAGCAGGCGATCCTGGAGTCCTTCTCCATCCGCCGCGAGGCGGTGTCGCACAAAGTGACGTATTACACGACCATCAAGGCCGCCCTGGCCACGGTGATCGCATTGGACCATCTGGACGAGGCGGACGTGAACAAGTTGCAGGATCTGCACAGGGAGTGGGTGGCGTGAGTAAGGTGCCTCTGACCGTGCGCGGCGCTGAGCGCTTGCGTGAGGAACTCAAGAGATTGAAGGGCACGGATCGGCCGAAGGTCATCCAGGCCATCGCGGAAGCGCGCGCCCACGGCGATCTGAAAGAGAACGCCGAGTATCACGCCGCGCGTGAGCAGCAGGGCTTCATCGAGGGCCGCATCCAGGACATCGAGGGCAAGCTCTCGAATGCCGAGATCATCGACGTCACCCAGATGAATGCCAACGGCAAGGTGATATTCGGCGCCACGGTGCTGCTCTCGGACGAGGACAGCGGCAAGGAGATCACCTACCAGATCGTCGGTGAGGATGAGGCCGACATCAAGGCCAGCCGCATCTCCATCAACTCGCCTATCGCCCGCGGGCTCATCGGCAAGGAGCAGGGTGACGTGGTCACCATCCGCACGCCCGCTGGCGAGAAGCAGTTCGAGATCGTGGAAGTGAAATACGAATAGCGCTTCGCGTTACTTGGGGAGCTCGATCTTGGGCTTCTTCGTGTTGCGCTTGTACAGGACCGCGATGTTCCCGACTCTCTGCACCAAGGTGGCTTTGGTCGCCGCGCACAGGCGTTCGATGAGCCGGTCGCGTTCCTCGCGATCCTCCGCCGCCACCTTCACCTTGATGAGTTCGTGGAAGAGCAGCTGCGCCTCCACCTCCTTGATGAGGTTCTGGGTGAGACCCGGATTGCCGCTGCGGGCCTTGGGCTCCAGCTTATGGGCCAGGCCGCGCAGGTACTTCTTCTGTTTCTCTTTGAGTTCCATGCCACATATTGTAACAGTCGTGACCTATGCCTAAGAGAAGCAAGAGCAGCTCTCGCTGGTTGCAGGAGCATTTCAAGGACGCCTACGTGAAGAAGGCGCACGCCACTGGTGCGCGTTCGCGGGCCATCTTTAAGCTCGAGGAGATCCAGCAGCGCGACCGGCTGATCAAGCCCGGCATGACCATCGTGGACCTGGGCGCGGCGCCCGGTGGTTGGAGCCAGTTCGCCGCCAAGATTCTGGCCGGCAACGGCCGCATCATCGCCCTGGACGTGTTGCCCATGCCGGAGCTGGAAGGGGTGGAGTTCATCCTCGGGGATTTCGCCAGTGACGAAGTGTTACATGCCCTCCGGGAGTCCCTGAAGGGCGAAAAAGCCGACCTTGTAATGTCGGATATCGCCCCAAACATGAGTGGTGTGGGCGACGTGGACCAGGCCCGGGCCATGGCCTTGGCGGAGCTGGCCCTGGATTTCACCCGTGAAGGCCTGCGCCATGGGGGGAGTTTCCTGGTGAAAGTGTTCCAGGGGCAGGGTTTTCAGGAGTACCTGAAGGCCGTGAGGGCTGATTTCCACGACGTAAGCGCCCGCAAGCCCAAATCCTCTCGCTCCCGGAGCCCAGAGGTGTATTTGCTGGCGAGAAACTACCGGCGCTAGACTGTGACTTACCGATATACGGCCTGGAGCCGACATACCGGTGCCTAAACGAGGTATATGCATTTGAACGATTTCGCGCGAAACCTTCTGGTCTGGGTCGTGATCGTGTTGGTGGTGCTCGCCGTGCTGAACAGCTTCGGCCCGAGCACAGCCAAGACCAAGGCCGTCACCTATTCCGACTTCCTCACCTCGGTGCAGGACGGCAACATCAAGAACGTGAGCTTCGATGGCCTGGCCATCAGCGGCACCTATAACAACGGCGGCAACTTCAGCACCTACAGCCCGGTGACGGACTTCGGCCCGCTGGTGGATGAGCTGCGCAAGGACGATAGCGGCGTGCAGATCGATGCCAAGCCGCCCGAGCAGCCCTCATGGCTCTGGCAGATATTCCTGGCGTTCAGCCCGGTGCTGGTCATGATCGCAATCTGGATCTACTTTATGCGCCAGATGCAGGGCGGCGGTGGTCGCGGCGCCATGTCCTTCGGCAAGAGCCGCGCACGCATGCTGGGCGAGGACCAGGTGAAGATCACCTTCGCCGACGTGGCCGGCGTCGAGGAAGCCAAGGAGGAGGTCGCAGAGCTCGTCGAGTTCCTGCGTGACCCCGGCAAGTTCCAGAAGCTGGGCGGGCGCATCCCACGCGGCGTGCTGATGGTGGGTTCACCCGGAACCGGCAAGACGCTGTTGGCCAAGGCCATCGCCGGAGAGGCCAAGGTCCCATTCTTCAGCATCTCAGGCTCCGACTTTGTGGAGATGTTCGTCGGCGTGGGTGCGTCCCGCGTGCGCGACATGTTCGAACAGGCTAAGAAGCACGCGCCCTGCATCATCTTCATCGACGAGATCGACGCGGTCGGCCGCCATCGCGGCGCCGGCTTGGGCGGCGGTCACGACGAGCGCGAGCAGACCCTCAACCAGTTGCTGGTGGAGATGGACGGCTTCGAGGGCAGCGAGGGCGTGATCGTCATCGCTGCCACCAACCGCCCCGACGTGCTGGATCCGGCGCTGCTGCGTCCGGGCCGCTTCGACCGCCAGGTAGTGGTACCGCTGCCGGACGTACGCGGCCGCGAGCAGATCCTGAAAGTGCACATGCGCAAGGTGCCAGTGGGCGACGACGTGAAGCCCGCCATCATCGCGCGCGGCACGCCGGGCTTCTCCGGCGCGGACCTCGCCAACCTCGTCAACGAGGCGGCGCTCTTTGCTGCACGGGCTAACCGCCGTACGGTGAGCATGGAAGAGTTCGAGAAGGCCAAGGACAAGTTGATGATGGGTGCCGAACGGCGCTCCATGGTGATGGGCGACGACGAGAAGAAGCTCACTGCCTATCATGAGTCCGGCCATGCCATCGTCGGCCGGCTGGTGCCGGACCACGATCCTGTCTACAAGGTGAGCATCATCCCGCGCGGTCGCGCCCTGGGCGTCACCATGTTCCTGCCGGAAGACGACCGCTACAGCTACAGCAAGCGCCGTCTCGAGAGCCAGCTCTCCAGCCTGTTCGGCGGACGTGTCGCCGAGGAACTGATCTTCGGCGCGGAGTCGGTCACCACCGGTGCCTCCAACGACATCGAGCGTGCCACCGCTATCGCCCGCAACATGGTCACCAAGTGGGGCCTGTCCGAGAAGCTCGGTCCCCTCTCCTATGAAGAAGAGGAGGGCGAGGTGTTCCTGGGTCATTCCGTGACCCGCCATAAGAACATCGCCAGCGATACCCAGCGGGTCATCGACGAGGAAGTGCGTCACATCATCGACCGCAACTTCCAGCGTAGCCGCAGCCTGCTGCAGGAGAACCTGCCCAAGCTGCACGTGATGGCCGAGGCCCTCATCAAGTACGAGACCATCGATGCCTCGCAGATCGATGACATCATGGCCGGTCGCGAGCCGCGTCCGCCGGAAGGCTGGAACGATGCCGACCACGGCAGCGGCCCCAACACCGTGCCGGTGAAGGGCAAGGTCATCGCCCCGGAGCCGGACGACAGCGGTCTCACCCCCGCCAGTCAGCACTAGCAGCTCAAGGCCTTATAGAATGAGGGCCGATACCTCAGGGGTATCGGCCCTTTCGTTTGTGGAATGCCCATGCAACTCAAGCTCGGCACCAAGATATTGGATCTCTCCCAGCCCCGCATCATGGCCGTGCTGAACCGTACGCCTGATTCCTTCTCCGATGGCGGACATTTCACGGGTTTCGACGCAGCTATCGCCCAGGTGGAGCGCATGCTGAGGGAAGGCGCCGACATCGTGGATATAGGCGGCGAATCCACACGGCCCGGTGCCGCCGACGTGGGCCTGCAAGAGGAATTGGAACGGGTATTGCCCCTGGTGGAGCGTATCCGTGCACGCTTCGATGCGCCGATATCCATCGACACCAGCAAGCCGGAGGTGATGCAGGCTGCGGTCAGCGCCGGTGCCGTCATGATCAACGATGTGTATGCCTTGCGCCGCCCCGGAGCCCTGGAGGCTGCCGCTGCCTGCGGCGTGACCCTCTGTCTCATGCATATGCAGGGCGAGCCCCGCACCATGCAAAAAGAACCTCACTATGGCGATGTGACGGAGGAGGTGGGTGAGTTCCTGGCAGATCGCGCCGCTGCTGCACTGGCTGCGGGCGTGCCGCGGGATCGCATCGTGCTGGATCCGGGCTTCGGCTTCGGCAAGAACCTTGAACATAATCTTACGTTGTTGAGGCGTCTGCCTGAACTGGCGGCCGTCGGATATCCATTGATGGTGGGACTCTCGCGAAAATCCATGATCGGGACCCTGTTAGGCGAGAAACCGGTGGAAGAACGCATGCAGGGCAGCGTCGCGGCAGCGGTGATCGCCGTGCAGAACGGTGCCAGCATCGTCCGCGTGCACGATGTGGCACCGACTGTTGAAGCGCTGAAGATTGCAGTAGCCACACGCAGCTAGATGTTAGAATTCCCCTTATGAGCAGGAGATATTTTGGCACCGATGGCGTGCGCGGCCGCGTGGGCAGCGAGCACATGCATGCGGAGTTCGTGCTGCGATTAGGTAGAGCAGCTGGCAAGGTATTGGCCCGCAGCGGCGACAGCACCGTACTGGTGGGCAAGGACACTCGCATCTCCGGTTACATGTTCGAGTCTGCATTGGAAGCGGGGCTTTCCGCTGCAGGCGTGAACACGCGTCTGCTGGGCCCGGTGCCTACACCTGCCATCGCCCATCTCACCCGGAGCCTGGGTGCGGAGGCGGGTATCGTCATCAGCGCTTCCCACAACCCTTATTACGACAACGGCATCAAGTTCTTCTCCGCCGATGGCCGCAAGCTCCCGGACGCAGTTGAGCTCGCCATCGAAGCCGAGCTGGACCGGCCTTTCGAGACGGTGGAGTCCCATCAGCTCGGTAACGCTAAGCGCATCGCCGATGCGGGTGCCCGCTACGTGGAGTTCTGCAAGTCCACAGTGCCATACGGCCTGAAGCTCGCGGGCCTGAAGGTGGTGCTGGATTGCGCAAATGGTGCCACTTATAAGGTGGCGCCGGGAGTATTCGAAGACCTCGGCGCCAAGCTCACCTGTATCGGTGTGAGCCCGGACGGTTTCAACATCAACCTGGACGCGGGTTCCACGCACCCGGAGGTGCTGCGCAAGAAGGTACTGGACCTCGGTGCGGACTTCGGCATCGCCTTCGACGGCGACGGCGACCGGGTGATGATGATCGATCACAAGGGCGAGGTGGTGGACGGCGACGAGCTGCTCTACATCATCGCCATGGCCCGCAAGGCCGAGGGCAAGCTGAAGGGCCCGGTAGTGGGCACGCTCATGAGCAACCTCGGTCTGGAACAGGCCCTGGCCAAACAGGGCGTCCCGTTCAAGCGCGCGGCGGTGGGTGACCGCTACGTGCTCGCCATGCTGGAAGAACAGCACGGCGTCCTGGGCGGCGAGAACTCCGGCCACATCGTCTGCCTGGACCGGGTCACCACCGGTGACGGCATCGTCGCGGCCTTGCAGGTCTTGCAGGCGCTGTATGTCTCGGGCCAGACCCTGGCGGACGCGCGAGCGCCGGTGCAGAAGTATCCCCAGGTGCTGGTGAACGTGAAGACTCCTTCCAAGGTGGACCTACAGGTCGCCAGCGTGCAGTCCGCGGTCAGTTCCGTGGAGAAGAAGCTGGACGGCCGTGGCCGCGTGCTGCTCCGGGCCTCCGGCACCGAACCCGTGGTGCGGGTGATGGTGGAGGGGGAGGAGGCCGGCATGGTCAACGCCCTGGCAGAAGACATCGCCGCCGCCGTGCGGGCCGCCGCCGGCATCTAAGTCTCCGTTGCTATTTGATTTCTGGGGTCCCGGCCAGTAAAGTGCGCCCGGCTAAATCTTCTGAAAAGGCCATCCCTGGCACTTTTCAGTGGCCGAAAACCTGGGCGTGAATCCCGGATTTTCTCCGTTTTCACCCGCAAGGCGGATGAAAACGCCGGTAAGTCCCTTTACCGGGGCTCTTCCTTCTCTTAATGGGGTCACGAAATGCGCCAGCGCCTGGTGGCCGGCAACTGGAAGATGAACGGCAACCGCGACAGCGCGGTGAAGCTCGCCGACGCCATGCTCCAGGGGCCCGATCGCGCGGGTGCAGAAGTCCTGTTGTGCCCCCCATTCGTCTACTTGGCCGACGTGGCCCGGGTGCTAAAAGGCAGCGGCGTGGCCTTGGGCGCCCAGGACCTTTGCGCCGAAGACAACGGCGCCTTCACCGGCGAAGTGTCCGGTTCCATGCTCAAGGATCTCGACTGCCGTTACGTGATCGTGGGCCATTCCGAGCGGCGCGCGCTGTTCGGCGATACCGATGCGGTGGTGGCACGCAAGTTCATGGCCGCGCAGAAATCGGGCCTGACCCCGATCCTCTGCGTAGGCGAGACCCTGGCGGAAAGGGAAGCGGGCACCACCCCGGCGGTGGTCAGCCGCCAGCTGAAAGCAGTGCTGGATGCTGCCGGCATCGCCGCTTTCGAGAAGGCGGTGGTGGCCTATGAGCCGGTCTGGGCCATCGGCACCGGCCGTACCGCCAAATCCGACCAAGCCCAGGAAGTCCATGCCCTGATCCGCGGCCTGCTCGCGGCCGAGGATGCTAAAATAGCCGCCGGAACGCGCCTCTTATATGGAGGCAGCGTCAAGGCATCCAACGCGGCGGAACTTTTCCGTATGCCGGATATCGACGGCGGACTGGTGGGTGGGGCTTCGCTGGATGCGGCGGAGTTCATGGCCATCTGCACCGCCTGAAACCGAAACAACGATCATCGAGTCATCTCCTATGCTGTATTCAATCCTCACTGTCGTCCTAGTCTTCGACGCGATCTTCCTCATCGGCCTGATCCTGCTGCAGCAGGGCAAGGGTGCCGATGCCGGCGCCGCCTTCGGTAGCGGCGCCTCGGGCACCGTGTTCGGCGCGGGTGGTTCCGCAAACTTCCTGAGCCACGCTACGGCGATCCTCGCCACGCTATTCTTCGCGCTGGCACTAACCATGGCCTATGTCGCACGCCATACCAGTGCCAGCAGCTCCAGCGTGGTGGAACGCGCCACCCAGGTACCGGCGGCTACTACCGCGAAACCAGCCGTCACTTCAAGCCCGGCTCCGGCAGCGTCCACGCACCATTGAGGTCGCGCGGCATCGCTTTTTAAGGGGTCGATACGTTAAAATCGGATGTCTTTGTGGAGGCCTGTCGACGGGCTCCCTGAAGGTTGCTTCGCCGACGTGGTGGAATTGGTAGACACGCTACTTTGAGGTGGTAGTGGAGAAATCCGTGGAGGTTCGAGTCCTCTCGTCGGCACCAGCAACCCCTTGAGATGCCGCCTTCGGGCTGGCCCTCACCCAGGATGTAGACATGCTCGTGAATTACGTCCCGATCCTGATCTTCCTCGTCGGCGGCCTGGGCTTCGGCTGCATACTGCTCGGCGCCGGATTCGCCGCCAGCAGCCTGACCGGCGTGCGCCGGCCCGATGCCGAGAAGCAGTCGCCCTACGAGTGCGGCTTCGACCCGTTCGAAGACACGCGCATGAAGTTCGACGTGCGCTACTACCTCGTCGCTATCCTGTTCATCATCTTCGATCTCGAGATCGCCTTCCTGTTTCCCTGGGCCGTGTCCCTGCATGGCATCGGCATGTTCGGCTTCCTGGCCATGATGCTGTTCCTCGGTATCCTAGTGGTCGGCTTCATATATGAGTGGAAGAAGGGAGCGCTCGAGTGGGAGTAGAGGGCGTGCAGCAGAAGGGCTTCCTGACCACCCATACCGATAACCTGGTCAACTGGGCCCGTACCGGTTCGCTCTGGCCCATGACCTTCGGTCTGGCCTGCTGCGCGGTGGAGATGATGCACGCCGGCGCCGCGCGCTATGACCTGGACCGCTTCGGCGTGATCTTCCGCCCGAGCCCCCGCCAGTCTGACGTGATGATCGTGGCCGGCACTCTGGTGAATAAGATGGCTCCGGCCCTGCGCAAGGTCTATGACCAGATGGCCGAGCCGCGCTGGGTGATCTCCATGGGTTCCTGCGCCAACGGCGGTGGTTACTACCATTATTCCTACGCGGTGGTGCGCGGATGCGATCGCATCGTGCCCGTCGACGTCTACGTGCCGGGCTGCCCGCCCAGCGCCGAGCAGCTGATGTACGGCATCATCCAGCTGCAGAAGAAGATCCGCCGCACCAACACCATCGCACGCTGAGGAAGTGATGACCGCAGCCCTGGACAAGCTGGCAGAGCAGGTTGAAGCGCGCTTCAAGGACGTGCTCACCCGTGTGCCGTCCACCAGCGACGAACTCACCTATGAAGTGCCGGCCGGCAAGCTCCGGGAAGTCTGCCGCGCGCTGCGCGACGAGAAGGCCTTCAAGTTCGAGCAACTGATGGATGTGTGTGGCGTCGACTATCTCGGCTACGGCACCGACGAGTGGCGTACCGAATCGGCCACCAAGAGCGGCTTCAGCCGAGGTGTGCGCCGCGGCGTGACCCAGGTCGCGACCCGCCCTGAGCAGCGCTATGCCGCCGTGTACCACCTGCTTTCCGTGAGCCGCAACGAGCGTCTGCGCCTGCGTGCCTACTGCATCGGCCAGGAACCGCCGGTGATCGACTCCGTGATCGACATCTGGGCCTCCGCCGCCTGGTTCGAGCGCGAAGCCTTCGATCTCTTCGGCATCCTGTTCGACGGCAACCCGGACCTGCGCCGCATCCTCACGGACTACGGTTTCGTCGGCCATCCGTTCCGCAAGGATTTCCCGCTCTCCGGCAACGTGGAAGTGAAGTACGACCCGGAGAAGAAGCGGGTGGTGTACCAGCCCGTGAGCATCGCGCCCCGCACCCTTGTGCCGCGCGTGATCCGCCACGACCCGCGTTACGACGAGGCATTCAAAGAGGTGTCCAAGGATGCCTGAGATCCAGAACCTGACCATGAACTTCGGCCCGCAGCATCCGGCTGCGCACGGCGTGCTGCGCCTGGTACTGGAGATGGACGGTGAGATCATCACCAAGGCCGACCCGCATATCGGCCTCCTGCACCGCGCCACCGAGAAGCTTGCCGAGAGCAAGCCTTATAACCAGAGCATCGGCTACATGGACCGGCTCGATTACGTGTCCATGATGTGCAACGAGCACGCCTACGTGATGGCCATCGAGCGCCTGCTGGGGCTCGCGCCGCCGCCGCGCGCGCAGATGATCCGCACCATGTTCGACGAGCTGACCCGCATCACCAACCACCTGCTGTGGTTGGGCGCCCATGGTCTCGATATCGGCGCCATGACCGTGTTCCTGTACTGCTTCCGCGAGCGCGAAGACGTGATGGACATGTACGAGACGGTGTCCGGCGCGCGCATGCACGCCACCTACTACCGTCCGGGCGGCGTGTACCGCGACCTGCCGGACCACATGCCGCGCTTCGACGAGTCGCGTTTCCGCAGCAAGAGTGACTTGAAGCGCTTGAACAAGGCGCGTGATGGCTCGCTGCTGGATTTCATCGACGACTTCGCCGACCGCTTCCCCAAGTGCGTGGACGAGTACGAGACCCTGCTCACGGATAACCGCATCTGGAAGCAGCGTACCGTCGGCATCGGCGTGGTCACGCCGGAGCGCGCGCTGCAGCTCGGCTTCACCGGTCCCATGTTGCGCGGCTCGGGCATCGAGTGGGATCTGCGCCGCAAGCAGCCCTATGCCATGTACGAGCAACTGGATTTCGACATCCCGGTCGGCGTTAACGGCGACTGCTACGACCGGTACCTGGTGCGCATCGCCGAGATGCGTCAGTCCGCCGGCATCGTCAAGCAATGCGTGAAGTGGCTGCGCCAGAACCCGGGTCCGGTGATGCTGGAAGACCACAAGGTGACGCCGCCGACCCGCGAGGAAGCCAAGTCGGACATGGAATCCCTGATCCACCACTTCAAGTACTTCACCGAGGGCTACTGCGTGCCCGCCGGCGAAGTGTATGCCGCGGTGGAGCATCCCAAGGGCGAGTTCGGCGTGTACATGATCTCGGACGGTGCCAACAAACCGTTCCGCGTGAAGATCCGCGCTGCGGGCTTCGCCCATCTTTCCGCCCTGGACGAGATGGTGCGTGGTCACATGCTGGCAGACCTGGTGGCCGTGATCGGCACCCAGGACATCGTGTTTGGAGAGGTGGACCGCTGATGAGCGATTCAGGCGCCAACGACGGCCTGCTCTCGAAGCACGCCCGTCAGGTAATAGACGAATGGATCAAGAAGTATCCGGAAGGCCGGCAGCGTTCCGCCGTGTTCGCGGCCCTGCGCGAAGCGCAGCATGAGAACGACGGCTTCCTCACCGTGCCGCTGATGAATGCGGTAGCCGATTACCTCAAGCTCGAGCCCATCAAGGTCTACGAGGTGGCGAGCTTCTATTCCATGTTCGAGACCAAGCCGGTCGGTCGCCACAGCATCTCGGTGTGCACCAACATCTCCTGCATGCTGCGCGGCGCTGATGGCATCGTCGGCCACCTTGAGAAGAAGCTTGGCATCAAGACCGGCGAGAGCACCAAGGACGGCCGGGTCTATCTCAAATGCGAGGAGGAGTGCCTGGCGGCCTGTGCCGGCGCACCCATGATGATGGTGGACCACAAGTACCACGAGAACCTGACACCGCAGAAAGTGGACGAGATCCTGGAGGGCCTGAAATGACCACGCTCAACCAGGTCTGTTTCCGGACACTGCAGTTCAAGGACGAGCCTTGGTCTTACGCCAACTACCTCAAGGTGGATGGCTACAAGGCCTGGCGCAAGATACTCAAAGACAAGATAACGCCGGAACAGATCGTCGATGAGATGAA
>DASYCJ010000063.1:0-6972 GCA_036500225.1 Gammaproteobacteria bacterium | reverse complement strand
AGCTCGTCCCGAAGCATCATTCTGGGCAGCGCGCAAGCCGTGATGCCAACCGTACCTTGCTTCAGCGCCAATTCAAGCTGTTCTAGTGCGATAAGTCGAGGAAGTCGCCTGACCTCCTTGGACAGGTCAATGATCGCCGCTTGGTTGAGTGAAGCGCTTACATCGATGACCCTGACGATCCCCGCCATCGGAGCGCCCTCCCCTAGTGGTTCCAGGACGAGGCCAGGCCCAACAGCACTCATAGGGCTCTCCCGATTGCAGGAGCGTCTGCGGAAGCGTCAATCACGATGGTCTGTACGGTCGAAGCTGAAAGCTTTTCATCGAGATTTACCCTGACTTCTCGGCGCCATATTAGATGGCACAGCGCGGAGAGCGCTTCGCCATCCGATATGTCGAGACCAGCGGCAGCGCGGTTGGCCACGGACTGTAAAGAATCATTTGCTGTGCCGAACTGAACCAAACGGTCAAGAAACCGTCCCAACCGATCGTCAAGCTTCTTAGGGAGAACCTCACAGTCAGCCAGCCATTCCAAATTCTCGACGAGAGGGTGCGGGATATCGGCATCGGTTACGAGCCTCCAGGGCACACCGAAGTGCTCCCAGAAGCGACGCTCCAGCTCAAGTCGGGCGAGCATCCCTGCATCAGCTTCACCGAGCTCGGATTCATACTTTGCGGAAAGGGCCAGCAACGAGTGGCCCCGGTCAGTCATGGTGCAAAGGAAATCAGTGGTGAGGACGCGAGGCGTGCCGGAAGCTGTATCGTACGGATGACGTATTCCCAGCTCTTTTGCGAGTTGCCAGCAGATCTCCCGCGGGAACAGTGGAAACTGCTCGCGGATATCTGTGATGACAGTTGACCATTCAAGTAGCAACCAAACCCACTTCTCAAGATCCGAAAGTACGTGGTGCTCTCGGTGGCATTTGGCCCCTGGACAGATGTGTGAACGGCCACGCGACGAGAACTCGTGCCGACCGATCCGAATCCAGGGTTTGTAACAGCGGCCCTCCCCTTGGCCTCGCCCCTCAGCGATGCGGCGTTTTATCCAGGCTTCTGACTGGGCACCCCGTGCCACCGACCCTCCTAGGGCTCCGCATGCCCCGCGGTTCTCCATCCTCTGCAGTTAAGCGTAGTGCCAATTACAAAAATTTCCAGGTTAATTTCGAGTTACGTTCCCTAATTCCCGAGACCCAGCTCAAAATAGTCTAAGCCCGGTTATTCGACCGTTACGGACTTGGCGAGATTACGCGGCTTGTCCACGTCCGTGCCCTTCTTCAGGGCCGTGTGATAGGCCAGGAGCTGCACTGGCACCGCATGCACGATGGGCGAGAGGATGCCCGCATGGCGTGGAGTACGGATCACATGCACGCCCTCGCTCTCGGCGAAGTGGCTGTCGAGATCGGCGAAGACGAAAAGTTCGCCGCCGCGGGCCCGCACTTCCTGCATGTTGGACTTCACCTTCTCGAGCAGGGCGTCGTTGGGGGCGATCACGACCACCGGCATATCCCGGTCTACCAGGGCCAGGGGGCCATGCTTAAGTTCGCCGGCCGGATAGGCCTCGGCATGGATATAGGAGATCTCTTTCAGCTTCAGGGCGCCTTCGAGCGCGATGGGATAGTGCACACCGCGACCCAGGAATAGCGCGTTGTGACGCTTGGCGAAGTCGGCGGCCCATTCCTTGATCTGGGGTTCCAGGTTCAGCACATGCTGCACGCTGCCCGGCACCAGCCGCAGGCCTTCCATGAGCTGGGTTTCGTGCTCGGCACTCAGGCGCCCACGGACCTTGGCCAGGGTGGCGGCGAAACTGAACAGGGCGATCAGCTGAGTGGTGAAGGCCTTGGTGGAAGCCACGCCGATCTCGGCGCCGGCACGGGTATAGAACACCAAGCGCGAAGCCCGCGGGATGGCGCTCTCCGGCACGTTGCAGATGGACAGGGTCTTGTCATGGCCGAGCGCGATGGCGTGCTTCAAGGCCTCCATGGTGTCCAAGGTCTCGCCGGACTGGGAGATGGTGATGACGAGTTGCTTCGGATTAGCCACTGATTCCCGGTAACGGTATTCGCTGGCGATCTCCACGGACACCGGCACCGCAGCGATGCCCTCGATCCAATACTTGGCGGTCAAGCCCGCGTAGTAACTGGTGCCGGCCGCGAGGATCAGCACCGAGTCGATGCCTTTGAGTATGGCAGCCGCGTCCTTGCCGAAGATCTCTGCCTGGAAACCCTCATCCACCACCGCCTCGATGGTGTCCGAAAGGGCCTTGGGCTGCTCGTGGATCTCCTTCTGCATGTAATGCTGATAGGGACCGAGCTCCATGGCAGCCAACGAAGCCTGGCTCAGGAAAGGCTTGCGGGTGGCGGGCTTATCGTGACGATCGACCAGTTTCACTTCTTCACGGCTGATCTCCACCACGTCTCCGTCTTCCAGGAAGATGACCTTACGAGTGGCGGAGAGTACCGCCGAGACGTCGGAGGCCAGGAAGTTCTCGCCCTCCCCCAGTCCCACCAACAAGGGGCAACCCATGCGGGCGCCGGTCACCTTGTCCGGGTTCTTCAGGGACAGGACGCCTATGGCATAAGCCCCCACCAATTGCCGCACCGCTTCGCGGGTGGCCCGAAACAGGTCACCGTGAGCCTGCAGATGATGATGGATGAGGTGAGCGATCACTTCCGTGTCGGTCTGGGACTCGAACACGTAGCCCAGCTTCTTCAGCTTCTCGCGCTGCTGCTCGTGGTTCTCGATGATGCCGTTATGCACCACCGCGATCTCGCCCCGGGAGATGTGGGGATGGGCGTTGGGTTCCGTGACCCCGCCGTGAGTGGCCCAGCGGGTGTGGCCGATGCCGGTGATGCCGGTGAGCTTCTCGAGCTTGGCCTTGCTCTGCATCTCCGCTACGCGGCCGACGCTGCGCACGCGCTTGATGCCCCCATCCAGGACCGCAATGCCGGCGGAGTCATAGCCGCGGTATTCCAGCCGCTGCAGGCCTTCTATAAGTAGGGAGACGATGTCCCGTCCCGCCACAGCTCCCACGATCCCACACATGTTCTTATTTCTTCTTCACGGGAGGTTGCCAACCTTCTTTGGTCTCTTGTCGCACACGGGCCAGGGTCAGTTTCCCTGCTGGGGCATCCTTGGTGATGGTGCTGCCGGCTCCGATATAAGCGCCGGGGCCGATGGTCACCGGTGCCACCAGGGTGGTGTCAGAGCCGATGAAGGCGCCATCGCCGATGGTAGTGATGTGCTTGTGGCTGCCATCGTAGTTGCAGGTGATGACGCCAGCGCCGATATTCACTTTCTCGCCCACCTGGGCGTCGCCCACGTAAGCCAAATGGTTGGCCTTGCTGCCCTTGCCGAGCTTGGTCTTCTTCACTTCCACGAAGTTGCCCACATGGCTCTCGTCACCCAGCTCGCTCTCGGGACGGACGCGGGCAAAGGGGCCGATGCGTACCTTGGCACCAATCTTGGCGCCGTCCAATACGCAATGGGCTAGCACTTCGGTGTCGTCGCCGATCTCACAGTCGCGGATCACGGCGCCGGGGCCAATCTTCACCCGGGCACCCAGTTTCACCTGGCCTTCCAGCACGCAGTTCACGTCGATGACGCAGTCGCGGCCGAAGCCTAACGTTCCGCGCAGGTCAAAGCGGCGCGGGTCCCGCAGCGTAAGACCCGCGAGCATGAACTCGTTGGCGATGCGCTTGCGCAGGGCCTTCTCCGCCTGGGCCAGCTGCTGCTTGTCGTTCACACCGCGGATCTCGTTTTGGTCTTCCGCCAGTACACCGTCCACAGTCACCCCGTCCGCCACCGCCATGGCGATCACGTCCGTGAGGTAGTACTCCTTCTGCGCGTTCTTGTTGCTGACCTTGGACAGCCAGCCGCGCAGTTTGGCCGCGTCGGAAGCCATGAGTCCGGTGTTGATCTCGTCGATGTACTTCTCGGAGGCGCTGGTGTCCTTCTCCTCCACGATGCGCTGTACCCGCCCCGAGGCGTCGCGCATCATGCGCCCATAACCCTTCGGATCCGGCACCTTGGCGGTGAGCACCGCAAGCCGGCCCGACTTGGCGGAATCCGTGAGCCGCTGCAGGGTCTCGGCGCGCACCAGCGGCACGTCGGCATACAAGACCAGCGCGAGATCCCCGTCCGGCACCTGGGGTAGCGCCTGCTTCACGGCATGGCCGGTGCCGAGCTGCTCGGCCTGCAACACCCACTGCACCGGCAGCTGCGCATGACGGGCACGCACCTGCTCACCGCCGTGACCGTAGACCACGATGATGTTCTTGGCTTCGAGGGCGGTGGCACCCGCGACCACATGCTCCAAGAGCGTCGCGCCGCCGAGGATCTGCGAGACCTTGGGCAGGTCGGAGTGCATGCGCTTGCCCTGGCCGGCGGCCAGAATGATGACGCTGAGCGCCATGCTTGAGCCTTATGTTCAGGTGGGGGGAAATCTCGATATATGATAATCGAAAGGGGTGCTACGGACCTTATCGGCCCCTACTAGGGGCAGACCTTGGACGCATTCCAGCAACATATCGCTGCCTGGCAGCCCTTCTTCATCACCCTGGCGGGTATAGGCGCCACCCTGGCGGGCCTGCTGTTCGTGGCGATCTCGTTACACCCCGTCGACAAATACGGGGAAGCCAAGGTCAACCTGCGGCGCCTGGCCGAACACACCTTCGCCGACCTGGTACAGGTGTTATTCCTCGGTATGTTCTTCATCGCCCCCGGCCAGCTGCCGTCCTTCTATGCCAGCTCCATCATCCTTACCGTGATCCTGGGGATGTCAGGCCCTGCCAGGCGCCTTCTCGAAGCCTGGCGTGACCGTGACCACACCGTCCACCGTGAACACTTCATCCGCCGCATGCGCATGTCGATCATGGGCCGGGGATTCGTGTTCCTGGGTGGGGTCATGCTGTTCATCTCCCATGACACCGGCGCCGCGACGGAACAGGACATGATCCTGATCTTCTCCGGTAGCCTGGTGCTGCTCATCGCCGCCATGCGCAACGCCTGGTTCCTGATCCTGCAGGAAGAGACCTGACCTAAAAGAAGAAGCCGGCTATGAAGCCGGCCTTTCCTTGTCTCTTCCCGACCCGCGCTCAGCGGGATTTCTTGCGGATCTGCTCGATGGCCTTGAGGCGGGCCACCGCTTCCAGCAACTCGGCCTGGGCGCGGGCGATGTCCATCTCGGCGGATTGGCTGGAGAGTGCCTCCTCGGCCTTGCGCTTGGCGTCCTGGGCTGCGGCCTCGTCGAGATCCGCGGCGCGCTGCGCCGTGTCCGAGAGCACCGTGACCGCGTGGGGCTGGATCTCGAGGATGCCACCGGACACGTAGAACACCGACTCCTCGCCGCCGTGCTGCACGCGCACGGTGCCGGGCTTCATGCGCGTGAGCAGAGGCGCATGGCGCGGCGTGATGCCGAGCTCGCCCAGCTCCGCCGGAGCGAACACCATGTCCGCCTCGCCCGAGAAGATCTCGTGCTCGGCGCTGACGATGTCTACGTGGAAGTTGCTTGCCATATGCCTTCCGCCTTACAGCGTCTTCGCCTTCTCAACGGCTTCCTCGATGGTGCCTACCATGTAGAAGGCCTGCTCCGGCAGGTGATCGTACTCACCGGCCACGATGCCCTTGAAGGCGCGGATGGTGTCCTTGAGGGACACGTACTTGCCGGGGCTGCCGGTGAACACTTCCGCCACCGTGAAGGGCTGGCTGAGGAAACGCTGGATCTTGCGCGCGCGCTGCACGGCCTGCTTGTCCTCTTCGGACAGTTCGTCCATGCCCAAGATGGCGATGATGTCCTTCAGTTCCTTGTAGCGCTGCAACACGGCCTGCACGCTGCGGGCCACGTCGTAGTGTTCCTGGCCGATCACGTTCGGGTCCACCTGACGGGAGGTGGAGTCGAGCGGATCCACGGCCGGGTAGATGCCGAGCGCCGCGATGTCGCGGGACAGCACGACCGTCGCATCCAAGTGCGCGAAGGTGGTGGCGGGCGAAGGGTCGGTCAGGTCGTCCGCGGGCACGTACACCGCCTGGATGGAGGTGATGGAGCCCTTCTTGGTCGAGGTGATGCGTTCCTGCAGCACGCCCATCTCTTCGGCGAGGGTCGGCTGGTAACCCACCGCGGAGGGCATACGACCCAGCAGCGCGGACACTTCGGTGCCGGCCAGGGTATAGCGGTAGATGTTGTCGATGAACAGGAGCACGTCACGGCCTTCGTCGCGGAAGTACTCGGCCATGGTGAGGCCGGTGAGCGCCACGCGCAGACGGTTGCCCGGCGGCTCGTTCATCTGGCCATACACCATCGCCACTTTAGACTTGGAGAGGTCTTTCAGGTCCACGACGCCTGATTCGGCCATCTCGTGGTAGAAGTCGTTGCCTTCACGGGTGCGCTCACCGACGCCCGCGAACACGGACAGACCCGAGTGCTCGGTGGCGATGTTGTTGATGAGCTCCATCATGTTCACGGTCTTGCCCACGCCGGCGCCGCCGAACAGACCCACCTTGCCGCCCTTGGCGAAGGGGCACAGCAGGTCGATCACCTTGATGCCCGTCTCCAGGAGGTCGGTGGAACCGGACTGCTCCTCATAGGAAGGCGCCTTGCGGTGGATGGCCCAGGAAGCCTCGCCCTTCACCGGGCCACGCTCGTCCACGGGCTTGCCCAGCACGTCCATGATGCGGCCGAGGGTCGCCTGACCCACCGGTACCGAGATCGGCGCGCCGGTGTTCTTGACCGCGAGGCCGCGCTTCAGGCCTTCCGAGGCACCCATGGCGATGCAGCGCACCACGCCGTCGCCCAGCTCCTGCTGCACCTCGAGGGTGAGACCGCCTTCGTCGAGCACGAGGGCGTCGTAGATCTTCGGGATTGCGTCGCGGGGGAATTCCACGTCGACCACCGCGCCGATGACTTGAACGATCTTTCCAGAGCTCATGATGTGATCCTCGATGCCTATTCTTTGGATGCTTTGATTCTTAGCCGACCGC
>DASYCJ010000062.1:0-28455 GCA_036500225.1 Gammaproteobacteria bacterium | reverse complement strand
CGAGTAGGGGAGGATTTGAACCTCCGAACCTAAATTTATACGGGGTCGGAGGTTTAGTTTCGGCCCCTCGCTCCTGCTCCGGCCGACACTCCAGGTCGGGCATCCATGCCCTCCCGCGCAGCGCTACGCACCTCGCCCTCTCGTCCCGACTTGAGCGCGATATGATTTCACATGGTCTATATCCGCTTTATCGTGCACTACATAGACCACAGCACGGGCTTTGACACAGGGATGTTGTCTGTGGCCTATGACGCCCTTGGCCACAAGGGGATTCCCAAATACCAAGCTAGAGCCATCCAGACACATCTAGATTGGCTGAAAGATAATCTTCCAATTCCTGAAAAAAAGTCAGCCGCACAAGCAATGACTTTCACAAAAACCCTCGTGGTCTGTCATGGCTAAAACCCACAGCACACGATGCGCTCCAGCATCTAAGAGCACTGGCAGCGATTCTCGAGGACTATGGGATTCCTGTGGGTAACTACAGACAAACCTGGCTATTTGATCTACGAGGATGAGTGGCAGGTTGTGGCTGAGCCACTATCGTCAAACCAAGATGGGGGAGGAGCTACTCATTCGGTCCTGACTTGCTCAGCATCCCGTCCATGTGCGGCGCATCAATTTATTCAGGCCAAAGAAAAAGCCCGGCGCGGTGGCCGGGCTTTTTCGTGACTGCGAGCCTTAGCTTACTTTGCCTTCTGCGCAGCCTTCAAGTCATCCATCACTTCCTTGGCTTCTTTCTGGGCCTTCTTGAGATCGTCCTCTTTCAGACCCTTGTTGGCATCCTTCACTGCGGCGTCGAGCTTCTTGCGTTCCTTGCTCTTGTTATACACGTCGTTGACGGCGCCTGTACCCTGGCCCTTGCAGGGATCTTCGGCGGTAGCATCGTAGCCGGCGCCGGAGGGACCCACGAGGCAGTTGAGCACGTGGTGCAGATGGTTGTGCACATCGGCGATGGTGGAGGAACCGGCAGACATGCCGGCGTGCTGCAGCGCAGTGGCGATCTCCTGGTCCGGATTGGCGGTACCACTCATGGAGTTGGCACCCATGGCGGTGCTGGCGGCCGGCGCAGCCGCGGCCATGGCGGCGCTGAGGGCGGTGGCGGAAAGACAGCCGATGAGCAAGGAGGGAAGCTTATTCATGTGGGGACTCCTGGATTGGGAAGGCGGTTATTAGAACCCTTGTTCGATATATCCCAAAATCGGTTTGACAGTAGGTATTTCTGGCTCCGAGCACCCCCGTGTAAGAATCAGACCATGGACGTGGTGGCCACACCATGAAGGCCGGCCCAGAAGGCGGGTTCTTCCAGGACGGTCCCGAACTGGGCAACCAGTATCGGGATGACGACGTATTGCGTACCTGGCTGGCTAAGCGCCTGCCGATCGAAGTACTGGCTGCCATCGAGCCTGGCCTCGAGACCCTGGGTGCACGCGCAGCGGATGAGATGCTGACTCTCACCGCTGAAGCAGAAACTGAGCGGCCCCAGCATGTGCCCTATGACCCCTGGGGCCGGCGCGTGGATCGCATCCAGGTCTCGGATGCCTGGAAGTCTCTGCATCGCATCGCTGCTGAAGAAGGCATCGTCGCCACGGCTTACGAGCGTAAGCAGGGCGAATGGTCGCGGCTGCATCAGTTCCTGCGCCTGCATCTCTACACTCCGTCTTCCGCCATCTATTCCTGCCCACTGGCCATGACGGATGGTGCCGCGCGGGTCATCGAGCTGTTCGGTGATGCGGCGCTGAAGCAGGACATCCTGCCCCATTTCCTCAGCCGCGATCCAGAGCAGTTCTGGACCTCAGGCCAGTGGATGACTGAGCGCGGCGGCGGCTCGGATGTGAGCGGCACCTCCACCGAAGCCAAGCTTGAGCGAGGCGCCTGGCGCCTGTATGGCACCAAGTGGTTCACCTCAGCCACCACCTCTGAGATCGCCGTGACCCTGGCGAAGGATCCCGAAGCGCAAGGCAAGCTCAGCCTCTATCTATTGGAGTTGCGGGATCGGCAGGGGAAACTCAACGACATCTTCGTGCACCGATTGAAGGATAAGCTGGGCACTTGGGCGTTGCCCACGGCCGAGCTGAGCCTGCAAGGCACGCCGGCCGTGCGCATAGGCGAGCCGGGCAAGGGCGTGCGGCAGATCGCCACGGTACTGAACGTCACCAGGCTCTATAACGCCGTGTCCGCCGTGAGTTACATGCGCCGCGGCATCGCTCTGGCAGTGGACTATGCCAGGAAGCGCCGGGCCTTCGGCAAGCTCATCATCGACCAGCCTCTGCACCAGGAGACCCTGGCAGAGTTGGAATTCGAATACCTGGGAGCCCTGCACCTGGTGCTGCATCTCGGCCTGCTCTTGGGCAAGTCCGAGACGGGCAAGGCTTCTGCATCGGATCAGCTCTTGCTAAGACTACTTACGCCTATCGCCAAGCTCTATACCGCCAAGCAATCCGTCGCCGTCTCCAGCGAAGTGCTGGAATGTTTCGGCGGCGCGGGTTACGTGGAAGACACCGGGTTGCCGCGGCTCTTGCGGGATTGCCAGGTGCTGTCCATCTGGGAAGGCACCACCAACGTGCTGTCCCTAGACGTGTTGCGGGTGCTGGAGGATCCCGAGGCCTTCAAGGCCTATGCCGCTGACGTGGAAGCACTCATCCACAATACCACCGGTTCATCCCTGGAGCCTTGCAGTCAGCAGATATCGGAAGCTCTGAAGTCCATGGGCGCCTGGCTGCAGACCAGTTCTTCAGATCGGCAGGCCCTGGAGAGATGCGCACGGCGCCTGGCTTACCACCTGGCGCGTATCTATATATGTTCGCTCCTGACCGAGGCCAGCGCGGAAGGCTGGGTGCCCCCCGAGGCTCTGCACTATTGGTGCTTCAAGCTGGCTCACCGTTAGCTGATACGCGCCTGCTCATTGGAACATATAGATCACGTTCTCCCGTTCGCCGTTCACGCCGGTGACGTTCAGGTTGATGTTGATCTGCTTGGTGGGAGTGCCAGCACAGGTGGTGGGCAGGTCAACATCGCCGGAGGTGGCGGTGACGGAGAGAATCGATCCTTCATCGTTGCATGAGTTAGTCGTAGGCTGGGTCTGGTCGCCGTCGAAGGCGATGACACTCAGTTTGACCTGGGCCACGGCGAAGGTCTTGGGCAGGGTCCAAACCACGTGCAAGGGGCTGCCCAGGGTGAGGTCGCTGATGCTAGAGCCGCTCAGATTGGTGATGGAGATGGCCTCGGTGGTGAAGGCGTTGGTATGGACCGTGAACACCTGAGGGGCGCCGGAGACCGGCGTCAGGGTCACGGTCACCGGAGTCCCGGCCGGCACCAAGTCCCCGAGTACGCCGCTGTTGGCGAAGAACTCGTCGAGATCCACTTCCACGGTGGCACTGGAAGAAGGGTCCGGCGTGAAGATGTCCACCTCGGTCCCGTGTTTGGTCAAGGTCAGGTTGCTGAACACGCTGCCATTGATGTTGATGCCGCTATAGAGGCCCTTGATCGGGCGGATGTCCACGTTGATATCGGGGCCATTGTCATCGGCGGATGCGCCCTGGTTGGTGCGCATCCCGGATTGCACGTTGAGCGAGGAGGGCAATTGGTTGCCGAAGAGCAGCCAGGAGCCGTTGCTCTGCTTTTTGAAGAAGAACGATGATACCGGGACCCATCAGTGGACTGCCGTCGCCGCGCGTTTTGGGAAGATCAGGATGCCGATGACCATGAGTACAGCGATCACACCTGACGCTACGTAGCGGCTCAAGGCCAGACCGCCGTGATCATGGGGCTTGTCTAGGAAGTCCCCCAGCACTGCACCCAGGGGTCGGGTGAGGATGAAGGCGGCCCAGAACAGCAGCACGCGATTGAGCTTGGTAAAGAAGTAGGCGAGGGCGATGAGGGCCAGTATGCCGCCGAAGATCAGTGAGCTGCGCAGGTAGCCTTCACCCACCGTATCTGCGGTCCAGTCGCCTAAGGCGGTGCCGAGGGTCTGGGAGAACATGATGGTCACCCAGTAGAACATCTCGGCTTTGGGGGTATGTACGGTGTTGATGGACACCGACCCGAGGGTCCGATGCCAGAGGAACAACGAGCCCAAGACCAGGGCCAGGAGCACGGAGGCTCCACCCGTATAACCGATGCCGAGGGAACGGTCTGCGAAGTCCGCGAGAGTGGTGCCGACCGTGGTGGTCGCCACGATGGTGGCCCAGTAGAGGAAAGGATGGAAAGCCTTGGCCCTGATCTGGGCGAGCAGGAAGCCGATGAAGATGACTGCGAAGATGCAGGTGCCGACCAGATACCCAAGGTTCATCGACATAGTCACGGAGTCGCCGCCGGTCTCACCCAGAGTGGTGGCGAGGATCTTGATGACCCAGAAACCCAAGGTCACTTCCGGGACCTTGCTTAGGGCCATGCCCATGGACCGTGTGGCATCGTCTTTCATGGTGGGGTTTCTCGTTGGGTGGGGCCGGTATGTGAGACCATAGCGCCCCGCAAACGGCGAATCCAGTCCTGTCCCATGGCTTCCGATCTGCTCGTCAGTGTCCAGTCCATCAGCAAGGCCTACGGCCTGCAGACGCTTTTCGACGGCATCACCCTGAGTTTCCGTGAAGATGAGCGGCTGGGGCTCATCGGTCCCAACGGTTCGGGTAAGTCCACGCTGCTCAAGATCCTGGCGGGCATCGAGATACCGGATAGTGGTCAGGTGGCCTTGGCAGGCTCGACCCATCTCGTGTATCTGCCCCAGGAAGACAAGTTCTCGGCGGGCGCCACCATCGAGAGCGCACTGTTGGATGCCTTGCCTCCGTACCACAAGGATGAAGGCATAAGTAGCATCCGCGACATGTTGCGGGAGATGAACTTCGCAGACCTGACTCAGAAGGTGGACACATTGTCCGGCGGTTGGCGTAAGCGTCTGGCCGTGACCTGCGCCTTGATCCGCGAACCGAACCTCTTATTGATGGATGAGCCCACCAACCATCTGGATCTGGAAGGCATCCTCTGGCTCGAAAACCTATTGCGGCAGGCGCGCTTCGCCTTCGTGCTGGTGAGCCATGACCGTTACTTCCTCGAGAACGCCACCAACCGCATCGTGGAACTGAACCGCCGTTACCCGGACGGCTACCTGCGGGTGGAAGGTAATTACAGCGAGTTCCTGCAACGCCGTCTCGCGGTCTTCGACCAGCAAGATCAGCAGGAACAAGTATTGGCCAACAAGTTCCGCCGTGAACTAGAATGGCTGCGCCGTGGCCCCAAGGCCCGCACCACCAAGGCCCATGCGCGCATCGACGCGGCCTATGAGCTGAAAGATGAACTGGCCGCGACCCGCGGCCGCAACGCCGAGGGCGCTCGCGCCGGCATCGAGTTCGAGTCCAGCGAACGTAAGACCCGCAAGCTGGTGGAGTTGAAACAGGCATCTGTGGAACGGGGAGGGCGTCGCCTGTTCTCGGACCTCGATCTCGTGCTCGGGCCGGGCAGCTGTCTCGGTGTCTTGGGCAGGAACGGCAGCGGCAAGAGCAGCCTGATCCAATCACTCCAAGGCAAGCTTGCACCCGTCGCCGGCAGCATCATCTGGGCTGACGACCTCAGGATCGTGAGCTTCGACCAGAAGCGAGAGCAATTAGATAAGACCTTGCGTCTGAAAGAAGCGCTGTCGCCCACAGGCGACAGCGTGATGTTCCAGGGCAAGCCTCTGCACGTGACCGCCTGGGCCAAACGGTTCCTGTTCCCCATCGAGAAACTGGGGCTGCCGGTCTCCAAACTCTCCGGCGGTGAACAGGCCCGGGTACTGATCGCGCGCTTGATGCTCCAACCGGCGGATCTGTTGCTGCTGGACGAACCCACCAATGACTTGGACATCGCGACCCTCGAAGTGCTGGAAGACAGCCTCTCGGAGTTCCCCGGCGCCATTGTGCTCATCACCCATGACCGTTATCTCATGGATCGCCTGAGCGATCGACTGCTGTACCTGGATGGAGAAGGCAAAGCCGAGTTCTTCGCCGACTACACCCAGTGGCTGCAAGTGCGTAAGACACCGGCGCCGGCCGTCTCCAAGGGCAGCGCTCCGGCCGCGCCGAAAGCGCCCGCCGTCCAGCGCTTGAGCCGTGAAGAGCGCAAAGAATTGGATGGCATCGAGAAGAAGGTGGCGAGGGTCGAAGCGGAAGTGGAACGGTTGCAGCAGGAAATGGTGAAACCTGAAGTGATGAGCGATGCAGCCAGACTCAAAGAGCTGTATACAGAGTTGCAGACTGCTCAGGATAAAGTCGTGGCTATCTATGCCCGCTGGCAGGAATTGGAATCCCTCAACGGCGGCGGCTGAGGACCCAGTCTAGGCTTGCGCGATGCCTGCGTTATACTTGTGAGTATGCATCCCAACCCCGCGCCCGATCGATCCATGCCGGAGCCGCTGTTTCGCTCAGACCTGGAAGCGCGGGGGCTCTCAGCAGAAGAACTCGATCGCTTCGAGCGCCTGGGTTGGGTCGGTAGCTATCCGCTGCTCACCGAATCTGGCGTGCTTCGTTGCTGTGTACTGCGAGACTTGGCGGTGGCTTGTTGCACGGGGCCGAATGAATTGGCTCAGGCCACGGACCCGCAGGCATTCGAGCGGCGCCCGTGGTTTAAGAGCCTCCATGCCATGGTGCCAGAGTATTACGACGTGGCCTCCCATCCGGTCATCGTCAGCCGGGTAGCATCCATCCTCGGGTCCGACGTCATCGCCTGGGGGCTTACACTCACCCGTTCCGGTCCCGGCGCCGTCCACCGCTGGCATGTGGACGTGGAGCACCTACGCTGGCCCGGCGTGAGCATATATATAGGTCTGGTCAACAGTAGCCTGGCGTCCACTCTCAAGGTACTGAACGGTTCGCAGCAGATGCATGAGCGGCCCCAGGCCTATGGCGTGCGGGACGATGCCGCAGCCCTGGCAGCGGTACGGCCGACCGTGCCGGAGACGGACATCGTGCGGGTGCCGGTGGCGCCCGGCGAGTTCTTCCTGTTCGCCGGCCAGCTCTGGCACGGCTCCCACAACATCGGCGATGACGCACGCATCGCCATGATCATCCATTACTCGCGCCCGGACGTGCAGGTGCAGATACCCCTCGGTTTCAATGAGCCCATCCAGTGGCATGGATACCGGCCACCGTGCATCTTGGTGAGCGGGACGGACCAGCATGGGATCAACCGTTTGATACCGAGGCCGGGGCCGTTGCCCTCATACTGAGGGGCGGCGCTATACTCATCTCTCTCAGGGGTCCGGGGTCCCACATCAGCCATGCATCCCAGCGCCTTCTTCACCGGCCGCAGGCCGGAGCCGCTGCTATGAAGACCGGCTATGTCTACGCCTGGGAGTTCTTCGCCGCGCCGGGCAAGATCGCTGAGTTCCGGAAGGTATATGGCGCCGATGGGGATTGGGTGAAGCTGTTCCGCCGCGCCTCCGGTTACATCCGCAGTGAGCTATATCAGGACCAGGCCAACCCCCAGCGTTTCGTGACCGTGGACCATTGGGAATCCGAGGCCCACTGGCGCGCCTTCCGCGAGAAGTTCCGGCACGAGTATGAGGACCTGGACGTGATCTGCGAGCAGGTCACGGTCAAGGAGCGGGAGATCGGCCGTTTCGAGCCGGTGGATTAAACCCCACCCAAGTCATTGAAACCGCCCTGGGAGCCCCTATCATCGGGGTAGGGATAGGCGGAACAGGGGATTTAGACATGGACCAATTCGATCATCTGGGGCCGCTGGCCTTCCTGGCAGCGGGCATCATCCTCATCGTGCTGGAGATGGCCAGCCTCACCTTCTATATGGCGGCGCTGGCCTTCGCCTCGCTGCTGACTTCGCTCATCCTCTGGCTCTATCCCCTGGGTGGCTGGCAAGCAGCCCTGGTATTCGCCTTCGCTTCCGCCGTGGCGCTGCCCTTGGCGCACCTGCTGCGCCACCGGATGCAGGCTCGCAACCCCGATCCGCTGGCGGACATGGACAAGGGTGCCCAGGTCACGGTAGCCGAGACCAGCAGTCAGGGTATTCGGGTGAGATATCGCGACTCCCTCTGGGAAGCCGCCTGGGAAGGCGCCGGAGCTCCCAGCGTCGGGCAGCGCGCCGAAGTGGTTGCCCGCGATGGCGCGCGCCTGCGCATCAAACCTATCAACTGAATCTTCTATCGTCTATCTAAGGGAGCATGTCCATGGAGATCTCGTCCATCATCGGCTTGTTGATACTGGTCTTCGCCTTCGTCACCATCATGCGCGCGGTGCGCATCGTGCCGCAGCAACAGTCCTGGGTCGTCGAGCGCCTGGGCCGTTACCACGCTACCCTGGTGTCCGGCATCCAGATCATCGTGCCGTTCGCAGACCGTGTCGCCTACAAGTTCGACATGCGTGAGATCCCGATGGACGTGCCGGAGCAGGTCTGCATCACCAAGGACAATACCCGTCTGTCCGTGGACGGCGTGCTCTATTATCAGATCACCAACGCCCAGAACGCCGCCTACGGCACCAACGACGTGATCACTGCCGTGGTGCAGCTGGTGCAGACCACCATGCGTGCCGAAGTAGGCAAGCTGGCCCTGGATGAGTGCCTCTCGCAACGCGAGACCCTGAACAAGGGCGTGGTGGACGTGCTCACGGAGGCCGCTATCGGTTGGGGCGTGAAGGTGCTGCGTTACGAGATCCGCAACCTAACGCCGCCGGACGAGATCCAGCGCGCCATGGAGCTGCAACTCACCGCCGAGCGCCAGAAGCGCGCCGCCATCGCCAAGTCCGAAGGTGATCGCCAGCAGGCCATCAACCAGTCGGAAGGCCAAAAGCAGAGCCAGATCAACAACGCTGAGGGTGAGAAGCAGTCTGCGATCCTGCGCGCAAACGGCCAGGCCCAGGCCATCGCGCTGGTGGCCGACGCTACGGCCACGGCCATCGATACCATCGGCAAGGCAGCGGCGGGTGACGGCGGCATGGACGCACTGCGCTACCAGCTGGCCCAGCAGTGGGTGGACCAGTGGGGTGAGATAGCCAAGACTTCCACCGTGACCGTGGTGCCGGCCAACATGGGTGACCTCTCCGCCATGGTGGGCACGCTCATGTCCCAGGCGAGCAACGCCAAGCCGACCGCGCGCTGACCGATCAGATGAGCCCGCGGACCGCAGCAGTGATCGGCGGCGGTCCCGCGGGGCTCATGGCCGCTGAGGTACTGAGTCATCACGGCATCGGCGTCGATCTCTACGACTCCATGCCTTCTGTGGGCCGCAAGTTCCTGCAGGCCGGTGTCGGCGGTCTGAACCTCACCCATTCCGAACCGGATGCGGCTTTCCTCGCCCGCTATGGCGCGGCGGAGCCCTGGGTGCGAGTCTGGCTTGAAGCTTTCGGTGCTACTGCTCTACGCAGTTGGGCTGAAGGTCTCGGCATGGAGACTTTCGTCGGTACTTCCGGCCGCGTCTTTCCGAAACAGATGAAGGCCGCGCCTCTGCTGCGCGCCTGGCTGAAACGTCTTAAAGAGTCTGGAGTCCGCCTCCATATGCGGCATCGCTGGCGTGGGTGGCAGGATGCCGGGCTGTTGTTTGATACACCGGCTGGGCCTAAGACTGTGAGACCGGATGCGGTCGCCCTCGCCCTGGGGGGCGGCAGCTGGTCGCGGCTGGGTTCCGACGGTGGTTGGGCGCCTGTCCTGGAAGCACACGGCATACGCGTCGCGAAACTCAAACCTTCCAACTGTGGCTTCGATGCGGGTTGGAGCGAGCATCTGCGCACTCGCTTCGCGGGACAGCCGTTGAAGCCAGTCACCGCGTGGCTGGGCGATGAAGCGCCCAGGCAGGGCGAGTTCATCGTCACCGCGCATGGGGTGGAGGGCGGCCTCATCTATGCGCTGTCGGCGCAGTTGCGCGATGCCATCGATGCACATGGCCACGCGACTCTGCATCTGGATCTGGTGCCGAACCGGGACTTGCCCAAACTGCTCCAGGACCTGCGTAAACCGCGCGGAGGCCAATCCAAGGCCAACCACCTACGCAAGCACGCGGGTATCGAGGGCGTGAAAGCGGCGCTGCTGAGGGAAGTGTTAGGTAAGGAGCTTCCGGAAGATTCGACGGCTCTAGCGGAAGCCATCAAAGATCTGCCTCTGAAACTCGTCGCAGCGCGGCCATTGGACGAGGCTATCAGCACAGCCGGCGGTGTCTCCGCATCCGAATTCGACCAACATCTGATGCTGAAGAAGCTGCCCGGCGTTTTCTGTGCCGGTGAGATGCTGGACTGGGAAGCACCCACCGGCGGCTACCTGCTCACCGCCTGTTTCGCCGGAGGTCGTGCGGCGGGTGAGGGCGCCGCTGCCTGGTTGCGGAGCGGCTCATGAAGATCTGGGTGGATGCAGATGCCTGCCCCAAGGTGATCAAGGAGATCCTGTTCCGCGCCGCCAAACGTGCCGAGGTACCCCTGACTCTGGTCGCTAATCAATCCCTGCGCACACCCGCGTCACAGCACATCAAGTCCATGCAGGTGGCCTCGGGCTTCGACGTGGCGGATAACGAGATTGTGAAACAGGTGGCGGCGGGTGACCTGGTCATCACCGCCGACATCCCGCTGGCAGCCCAAGTGGTGGAGAAGGGAGCCCATGCCCTCAACCCGCGGGGCGAGCTCTACACGGCGGAGAATGTGAAGGCCCGTCTCAGTCTCAGGGACTTCATGGCTCAGATACGCGATAGCGGCGTCCAGACCGGCGGTCCGGCGCCCATCAGCCAAGCCGATCGCCAGGCTTTCGCCAACCATCTGGATCGGTTGTTGGCTAGACGAAATAAAGCTTAGCCAAGAAGACCGCGATGCAGGGATGCATCGCGAGGCGAGTCCGGCATGTACCGGACTCGCCTGAATCTGAAAATCCAGGGAGGGGATTTTCAGTAGCTATTAAGGCCTAATACGTTTCACCTGCACGCTCTCGTTCATGCCTTCTACGGTGATGTAATAGGAGTTGAAGAGCCCGCGGGTGATGGTCACTTTCGGGTTAGCGACACGCTTGAAGGTGACCACGCTGTCATCCATCTGTTCCCACACCTGGCCGTTATCCAGGGTGAAGCGGGTGCTGCCACGCCAACCATCGAAATCACCGGCGATATGCGCGTTGATGGAGTCGGCGGGTACCGTCGGCGTTGCTGCCGGAGTGGCGGCCATGGCAGGCGCAGCGTTGGGCGTGACGCCTGTCTGACCGGATGCCGCAGGCGGGCAGGCAGGTCCTTGTTGCTGCAGATATTGCGCGAACCAGATGTCCAAGGATTTCAGCTGCGCGTCCGACAGTTTGTCGAGGCCGGCGGCGCGGAACTGAGCCACGGACATGCTCTGGGTCACGTCGAAGTCCTGGGCATCGGCGGCCGAGGCTGCGGTGCCATAAAATAGACACGCCAGAATCAGACTTTGGGTTAGTATCTTCATCCCGAATCACCCTGCTTGCGCTGCGATGACAGGATTGTCGCACGCAATCCGGGCAGATTCATGACAAATACCCCTGGAGACGACCATGCAGCTCTCGATGTATCAGGCCACGGCCCCCGGTTTCATCCACATACTCACCCAGCTCAAGCTGGTGCTGAAGAAGGGTGAAGACTACGCCGCGGCACGCAAGATCGATCCGCTGGTGCTCACCGGCGCGCGCCTGTTCCCGGACATGTTCCCGCTGAACCGCCAGATCCACATCGCCACCGACCAGGTGAAGTTCTGCATCGCGCGCCTGTCCGGCACCGAGGCGCCGAAGTTCGAGGACACGGAGGTGACCTTCCAAGAGTTGCAAGCGCGCATCGACAAGACAATCGCCTATGCGCAGAGTTTCAAGCCCGCCCAGCTCGACGGCAGCGATAGCAAGACCATCGAGGTGAAGCCGGCCAACGGCAATCCGCGCAAGTACACAGGTCTGACCTACACTTTCGATTCGGTGTACCCTAACTTCTTCTTCCACGTCACCACGGCCTACGCCATCCTGCGCCACAACGGCGTCGAGGTGGGCAAGCCTGATTTCCTCGGCGATACCGAACACGTGAAACGCTGAACACGACTCAGTAGTCTTCAGATACCGCTTAGCACCCCGCGACCGCGGATGTCCAATCTTCGGACATCCGCGGTTTGCTTATGCCTGCCTGCCGTCCAACAATGAATCTCAATCCGCGTCGCGCGCCGCGGACAAAACTAACGAATTCCAATACATTATGTCGCGCCCTGTAGATAGAGCAGTGCAAGAGCAAGATCCCCGTTTCGCCTACTTCTTGGATGTGGACGGCACCTTGCTCCCGATTGCGGAGTCGCCCGATGTGGTGGCCCCGTCGGGGGCGGCATGCGCCCTGTTGGTGAGCCTTAGTGCCGCCAGCGACGGCGCCTTGGCCCTGGTGAGCGGCCGACCCTTGCATGAGTTGGACGTCATGTTCGCCCCGCACCGGTTTCCGGTGGCGGCGCAGCATGGTGCCGAAATACGTAATCCCGGTGGCCGGATCACTTGGTGGGAAGGGCACCTCTCGGCCTTGCAGGCGGTAGGCGCCAAGATGCGCCGCTTGGCAGACATGGATGGGCGTCTGAGGCTCGAAGACAAGGGCCTCGCCATCAGCCTGCATTATCGCCGCGCGCCGCACTTGGGCGAGAGCCTCACTTCCACCATGCTGGAGATGCTCGCCCCTTATCGCAGCCTGAGGCTACAGCCCGGTAAATGCGTGCTGGAGGTCTGCCCCGCGGAACTGGGCAAGGGCCAGGCGGTGGAGGCCTTCATGCGCCAGGCGCCTTTCGCCGGCAGACGCCCGGTCTATATCGGTGATGACCTTACGGATGAGAGCGGTTTCGAGGCTGTGAACGCCATGGGCGGCATCAGCATCAAGGTCGGGCCGGAGCCCAGCGTCGCGACGCTGCGCTTGGCCGACCCGGCGGCTGTGCTGCACTGGCTGGCGGCACGCCTGCCTGGGGGGGCTCCAGATGGAGCGTGATCTCGAACTCGGCCTTATCGGCAACTGCGCCTTCGCGGCGTTAGTGGATGAGCGCGCCGAGATGGTATGGGCCTGCTTGCCGCGCTTCGACTCGGATCCGGTGTTCTGTTCCCTGTTGGAGCCGAAGGGTGAGGGCCGCGGTAGCTTTCGGGTGGAGCTCCAGGACCTCGTCGGCAGCGAACACCATTACGAACGTAACACCGCGGTGCTGGTGACCACCCTGCGCGACGCCCATGGTGGCGTGGTGCAGATCACCGACTTCGCGCCCCGTTTCAAGAACTATGGGCGCATGTATCGGCCTGCCATGCTGGTGCGTTCCATCAAGCCGCTGCACGGACGACCACGCATCACCCTGCGTCTGCATCCCAGCGGTGACTACGGCGCCAAGGATGCGAGTGTCACCGCTGGCAGCAACCATGTGCGTTACGTCCTGCCGGAGCAGGTGCTGCGCCTCACCACCAACGCACCGGTGACGGCAATCCTGGACGAGACTTCGTTCCTGCTGGACCATGAGGTCACCTTGCTCCTCGGCCCCGACGAGGTGGTGGTGCGTCCGGTGGAGGAGGCGGCACGAGAATTCCATGCCGAGACCGTCGCCTATTGGCGCGATTGGGTGCGCTACCTGGCCTTGCCACTTGAGTGGCAGGACGCGGTGATCCGCGCCGCCATCACACTCAAGCTCTGTACCTTCGAGGACACCGGCGCGGTGGTGGCGGCGGTCACCACCTCCATCCCGGAGAACGCGGGTTCAGCCCGCAACTGGGACTACCGACATTGCTGGCTCAGGGACAGTTACTTCGTGGTCAACGCCTTGAACCGGCTCGGCGCCACCAAGACCATGGAGGACTACATCCGCTACGTGGTCAACATCGGCTCCGATGCGGCCCAGAGGCGCCTAAAACCCGTATACCGCATCAACGGACTCAGCGACCTGGATGAGCAGGAAGTGGCAGGTCTCACAGGTTACCGGGGCATCGGGCCTGTGCGCGTGGGCAACGCCGCCCACACCCAGGAACAGAACGACGTCTACGGCGCCGTGGTGCTGTCCGCTGCCCATAGTTTCTTCGACGCACGCCTGGACAACCCGGGCGACGTGGCCTTGTTCCGCCAGCTCGAATCCCTGGGCGAGACGGCGCTGGATCTGCATGACAAACCCGACGCCGGCCTATGGGAATTGCGTAACAGTAACCACGTCCACACGTTCTCCAGCGTGATGTGTTGGACGGCCTGCGACCGTCTGGCGCGCATCGCCTGGCACTTGGGCCTGGAGGGGCGGGCGGAATACTGGGCCGCTGCCGCCCAACGCATCCGCGAGACCATACTGGAACGCGCCTGGAACGAGCGGCGTGGCTGTTTCGCCGCCAGTTTCGGCGGCGACAGCCTGGATGCGAGCCTCTTGCTCATGGCCGAACTGGGCATCGTCGCCCCCAGCGATCCACGTTTCATAGCCACGGTGGACGCAATCGGCCGGGAACTCAAACGCGGTGACTACGTATTCCGTTATGTAGAGGCGGATGACTTCGGCACTCCCCACAATGCCTTCACCCTATGCACCTTTTGGTATATCGATGCCTTGGCCCAGATTGGCAGGCGCGCCGAGGCGCGTACCTTGTTCGAGCATATGTTGGCGCGTTGCACGTCCCTGGGTCTGCTCTCAGAACACCTGGATCCGAAGAACGGCGAGCTGTGGGGCAACTTCCCCCAGACTTACAGCATGGTGGGCATCATCCATTCCGCCATGCGTCTCTCGGAACCCTGGGAGGTGGCGTTTTGAGCCGCCTAGTGGTGATCTCAAATCGCGTGGCCATGCCTGGCCAGCGCGGCTCGGCGCAGGGCGGCCTCGCGAGTGGCCTGCTAGGCGCGATGCGCCGGCACGGCGGCCTCTGGTTCGGCTGGAACGGCAAGACCGCCGAACAAGCCGATACTCCGCCGGAAGTGATGGAAGAAGAGGGCGTGACCTTCGCCACCTTGCCGCTCACGACCAAGGAGTTCGAGGAGTACTACGTAGGCGCGGCCAATAGTCTCTTGTGGCCCCTGTTTCACTCGCGCCTGGACCTGATCCGTTATAACAGCGCCGAATGGGAGACCTATCACAAGGTCAATCATATGTTCGCGCGTCGCCTGGCACCGATGCTGAGATCAGACGACCTGGTGTGGGTACATGACTACCACTTGCTGCCATTGGGAAGGTTGCTGCGGCAGGCGGGCGCCACACAACCCATAGGCTTCTTCCTGCATGTACCGTTCCCATTCCCGGACGTGCTGCGCGCCATGCCGGGGCACCGGACTTTGCTGGAGAGCATGCTCCACTACGACGTGCTGGGCTTTCAGACTGCCTTGGATGTAGAAGCCTTCCGTGCCTGCATCGAACACTTCTGCCCGGATGCGTCGGTGCACGGCAGTCGCATCGACTATCACGGCCGTAGCGCGCTGGTGCGCGACTTTCCCATCGGCATCGATGTCGATGCGATCGCGAGCATGGCGAGCAAAGGGCGGCAGGGCACCCATGGCCGACGCCTGGAGACCAGCCTCACCCGGCGCCGGCTCATCATCGGCGTGGACCGACTGGATTACAGCAAGGGCTTGCCGGAACGATTATTGGCTTATGGGCAGTTGTTGGAATCCAGCCCCGAGTTCCGCCGCAAGGTGGTGCTGTTGCAGATCGCACCCCTGTCACGCACCGAGGTGGCTGAATACGAGGACATCCGCCAGGAGCTGAACTCTATCGCCGGTGACATCCATGGGCGCTTCGCGGAATACGACTGGCTGCCCTTGCGCTACATGACCCGCGGTTTCCAACGCACTACCATCATGGGATTCCTGTCCCTGGCACAGATCGGCTTGGTCACGCCCCTGCGTGACGGCATGAACCTGGTAGCCAAGGAGTACGTGGCCGCCCAGCCGGAAGAGGATCCTGGTGTGCTGGTGCTCTCGTCCCTGGCCGGAGCTGCGGAGCAACTGCAGGACGCCATCATCGTCAATCCCTATGATGTGGCCGGTGTGGCTTCGGGTATCGCCCAGGGTCTGCGCATGCCCCTGGAAGAGAGACGCGCCCGCTGGCGGCGGATGATGAAGGTACTGCGGGATTCTGATGTGCATCACTGGGTGATGGATTTCACCGATGCGCTCGGAGAAGCGGGCCATCCTTATGAACGGCGCGAGACGGACAGACGCTCAGGGGATCACAGGCCAGCGCCGCCGTGAGCGCCATCAGCGCCGATGTCTATTCGGCGATCCTGTTCAGTGCCATGTTGTGCGGGTCGCTCTTGGCTGCATATGTGGTGCTGTACCTGTTACAGCATGTATTGTTCCGTTTCCAGACCGGACTCGCCCACGCCGTTGTGCGCCGTATCCGTGAGCCGGTGTTGCTGCTGAGCCCGGTCTCCACGGTATTGTTGGCACTGCCCTTGGCGCGCTTCAGCCCGGCGCCGGCAGCTTTCCTGGACCACGCGGCGGTCATGGTATTGATCGCGACCCTGGGTTGGATCTGCATCCGCTTGTTCGACGCTTGGCGCGATACCCTGGAAGTGCGACATCGTCTCGACGTCGCGGACAACCTGCAAGCCCGTCGAGTCATCACCCAGGTCACCATCCTGCGGCGCATCGCCCTGGCGCTGGTGCTGATCGCCACCATCTCCGCCATGCTCATGACCTTCCCGGAAGTGCGCGCCGTGGGTGCCACTCTGTTCGCGTCCGCCGGGGTCGCGGGCCTGCTACTGGGCCTCGCGGCACGTCCGGTGTTCACCAACATCCTGGCGGGCCTGCAGGTGGCCCTGACCGAGCCCATCCGCATCGATGATGTGGTAGTAGTGGAGGGGAACTGGGGCTGGATCGAGGAGATACGCACCACCTACGTGGTGGTGAGGATATGGGACCAGCGGCGCTTGATGCTGCCCCTGTCTTATTTCATCGAGCAACCTTTCGAGAATTGGACCCGGCGTACCGCAGACCTCTTGGCGACCGTGACCCTCTACGCGGATTACACTGCGCCGGTGCAGGAGCTGCGTGACTATTTCCATTCGCTGCTGAAGGAGAGTCCGCTCTGGGACGGCAAGACCTGGGCTTTCCAGGTCACGGATGCCACGGCCCAGACGCTGCAGTTGCGTGCGCTCATGAGCGTGGTCAACAGCAACCATTCCTGGGACCTGCGCTGCCTGGTGCGCGAGAAACTGGTCGATTATCTGCAGCGCAATCGTCCCGGTTGCCTGCCTCAGACCCGGGTGCTGATGCAGCCGCCCGATGGCAAGCAAAGGATGACACCGTGAACTACAACAAGAATACCCTTACCATCGCGATCCTTTCTGCACTCGCCGCCTGCGCCACGTCACCTACGGGTCGCAAGCAGTTGAACCTGGTCTCGGACCAGCAAGCCGCCCAGGCCGGCGACCAGTCCTTCCAGCAGATCAAGAAGCAGACGCCGGTGGATCAGGACCCGAAGGCCAACAGTTATGCGGGGTGCATCGTGCATGCCCTGAGCGCGGCCACCGGCGCACCGCGAGGCGGCGGCAAGTGGGTGGTGACGGTGTTCAAGGACGACAAGACCGTCAACGCCTTCGCCCTGCCGGGTGGGCATGTGTCTGTATACACCGGCATCTTCAAGGTGGCGAAGACGCAGGGTGAACTGGCGGCGGTGCTGGGTCATGAGATGGGCCACGTGCAGGCAGGTCACGGCGCCGAGCGCATCTCGGACCAACAGGCCACGGCGGTCGGCGTGGACCTAGCGGCTCTTCTGACCGGCATCGATCAAAGTTCCAGCACCGGACAGCTCACCATGGCGGCATTGGGTGCCGGTGCGCAGGTGGGCGTGCTGCTGCCTTTCAGCCGCGCCCAGGAGAGCGAGGCGGATAAGCTCGGTACCCAGTACATGGCGGAGGCGGGTTGGGATCCCCACGAGGCCTTGGAACTGTGGCGCAACATGATGAGCAGCAACCAGGGTGCGCCGCCGGAGCTGCTCTCGGACCATCCAGCGGATGCGAACCGTCTGCAGGCCTTGCAACAGCAGTTGCCGGAAGACATGCAGAAATATCAGGCGGCGAAGGCTGCCGGACGCCGTCCGGATTGCACACCGCCCGAGGGCTGATCCTCAAGCTTTTTTGGGAAATTTGCTACATAATCGCCGCAAGGGTGCGCGTGGCAGCGTGCCTACCTTGAACAAAAACTACGCGGCTCCACATGCTCCACCGGCGACCGCAGCACCATCCTATCGTCCGGACCACGCTCGCAGGCGCGTGCCTCGTGCTCGCATGCTTTACCTGCGCCGTGCAGGCCAAGGATCAGCAGTCGCCACCGCCAGGCTCGAGCCTGCGGTTCCGTCACATCCGCATCGAAGATGGCCTGGCCCAGAGTTCGGTGCAGGCCATCGTCCAGGATGCTCAGGGTTATCTGTGGTTCGGTACCCAGGACGGTCTGCAACGGTATGACGGCTATGAGTTCCTGACCTTCCGCCACAATCCGGCGGATCCCGGGTCGCTGTCGGACAATACCGTGAATGCCCTGGCCCTGGCTCAGGATGGCACGCTCTGGGTCGGCACATCCGTCGGTGGTCTTGACCGGTTCGATCCCGGCACTCGTCGTTTCACCCATTACAGCAATGATCCCAAGGATCCGGCTAGCCTCGCCGACGACCGGGTCTCGGCTTTGTACATCGATCGCCAACAGAGGCTCTGGGTCGGCACCGGCGTCGGCGTCGATCTCTTCGATGGTCGCGGTTTCCACCATCACCCGACACCGCAGAACCCGGCCAGCGCGCGCCAGGTATACAGCGTGCATGAGGATGCGGCTGGTCGGCTCTGGGTCGGCAGCGATCACGGCCTATACCGCCTGGAAGGCGACCACCTAGTGCCCTTCGTGGCCACCGGCGCGATGAGCCCAGATCAACGCGGCCTGTTCACCGAATCGCCGATCCATGCCATCACGGAAGTGAGCAGTATGCTGTGGATCGCCAGCGGCCGCGGCATCGCGGTGTTGGATAGCCATGGCGCGTTGCGGCACTTCTATTCCCACTCCGACTCGGTGGATTCCCTGGGCAACGACCACGCCCTGAACCTATTGCCGGACGGCAGCGGCGCCGTATGGGTGGGTACCTACGGCGGCGGGATGAGCCGCTTCGAGAGCGAGGCCGAGGGATTCTCTTCTTATCAGCACGACGCTACCGACCCGGGTAGCCTGGGTAGCGACCAGATCGACGTGATGTATCAGGATCGGTCCGGCCTGATCTGGATCGGCACCGATGATTCGGGAGTGGACGTCTACAACCCGCGGACCCGTGCCTTCGGCTACTACCGGCACAAGCAGGGGGATGCCAACAGCCTCGCCAGCAATGTGGTGTGGTCCTTATATAAGGATAAGGCAGGGGATACCTGGGTCGGTACCGACCACGGTCTGACGCGAATGGATGCCACGCGCCGGCATTATCGCCAATACCACATGGGCCAAAGGCCTGCCACGCGGGTGGACGACGACCAGGTGAACGACGTCTATGGCGAGCGGGACGGCACGCTCTGGACCGGTACCGACTATGGCATCTATAGGTATCTGCCTGACCGCGATGCCTTCCAGCGTTACACCTTGATCTCCCCGCACGACGACCTGGCCGGCGACATCGTCACCTACATGCTGGAGGACAGCCGCGGTCGCCTTTGGATCGGCACCAACGGCGGCCTGGCGCGGATCGACACCGCGAAGGGCACCGTGCGCCGCTACCGCCATGAGCCGGCGCGCAGCGACAGCTTGCCGAACGATGCGGTGATCACCCTCTGTGAGACCACCGACCAGCGCCTGTGGGTGGGCACTGCGGACGGCTTGGCATCCTTCGACGGCGACGAAGACAGTTTCCGGGTGTATCGCAACGATCCCAACGCCCCCTCCAGCATCAGCTATAACAACATCCAATCCTGCCGCGCCGATGCTGCGGGCGGCCTCTGGGTGGGTACTTCCGACGGTCTCGACCATTTCCAGCCAGGTCAGCAGGCATTCAAGCGCTATTTCATCAGCGATGGTCTGCCCAACGACACCATCTACGCGATCCTGCCGGAGTCGCATGGCGGGTTCTGGATCAGTACCGACGTGGGCCTCTCGCACTTCGACCCCAAGGCCGCCAGCTTCCGCAACTACGTGAAGAGCGATGGCCTGCAGAGCGATGAGTTCAACGGTGGCGCGGCTTTCGCGGCACCGGACGGAGAACTGCTGTTCGGCGGTGTGGAAGGCATGAATGCTTTCTATCCGGGGCATATCGCCGATGATCCGCTGCCGCCCAAGGTCGCCATCACGCGCTTCCTGCGTCAGAACCTGGAAGTGCCGCTGGCAGATGCCACAGGTCCGATCGATTCGGTGCAACTGCAATACCGCCAGAACGTCCTGGGCTTCGAGTTCACGGCTTTCGACTACGCGGAACCTGAGCTCAACCGTTTCAATTATCGGCTGGATGGCTTCGACACTGATTGGCATGAGTTGCGGGGCCGGCATACGGCCACCTATACCAACCTGGACCCTGGCAAATACCTGTTACGGGTGCGCGGTGCCAACAGCGACGGGGTCTGGAGCAAGGACGAGGCGACCCTCGCCATCGAAGTCCTGCCGCCGGCGTGGCGCACCGGTTGGGCCTATCTCCTATATGCTGCCGCCGGTTTCGTGACGCTGATGCTGGGCCTGGGTCTCTACCGGCGCATGCTCGAGCGCGAGCACCGGCTCTCGGATGAGCAGCGGCGGCGGCGTTGGGCCGAATCCCTGCATGACTTGATCCACCGGGTCACCGCACAACATGACGATCGCGCCATCGCCGAACAACTCATCGATGCGCTCACCAACTTCGTGGAATACGAGCATGCCTTGTTCTACGTGGAGCGCGACAGCGGCCTGGTGCTGCTGGCTTCCCGCGGCATCGGCCCGAGCGAGCAGGCTTACCTCGAGCATTGGCCCCGGCAGCAACCGCAGATCGTGGCGCGCCTGCGGCAGGCCCAGCGGGCGCTGTTACTGACCCCGGAAGATGCGGCGACCCTGGCAGGTGGCGGCAAACCCGGGCGCCATCACTATCTGGCGGTGCCCCTGCATTCAGGGAACGGCGCTTTCCGCCTGCTGCTGGTAGGACGGCCGAACAAGCCCTTGAACGAGCAGCAGATGGCGGTGGCATCGGCCATGGCCAAACAGGTGAACATGGCCCTGGATAACGCGCGGTTGATTCAAGACCTGGAAGACCTGGCCACCACCGACGGCCTGACCCGACTCTACAACCGGCGTCATTTCATGGAGCGGGCCGAGAGCGAGTTCGAGCGCAGCCGGCGTTACCGGCGTGAGCTCTCGGTATTCCTCATAGATGCGGATCATTTCAAGTCCATCAACGACAGTCACGGCCACGAGGCCGGTGACCGAGCCTTGCGTATGCTGGCGGCCGCTTGCCGGCAGGGCCTGCGCCAGTTGGATGTGATCGGCCGCTACGGCGGTGAGGAACTGGTGGTGTTGCTGCCGGAGACTTCTGCCGCAGTGGCCTATGAGACCGCCGAACGCCTGCGCCATGCCATCGAGCAGTTGCGCATACCGGCCCTGGAAGGGGAGATACAACTGACGGTGAGCGTGGGTGTAGCCACTGCCGGCACCGATACCGAGACCGTGGCGGCCCTCGTCAACCAGGCAGACCGGGCCCTGTATGAGGCCAAGCGTGGCGGCCGTAACCGGGTGGTAGCGGCCGGGAGCGGGAAAGCATGAGGCCCAACAGAGTGCCGCGGCGCCATAAGCTGCTGCTCGGCGTGATCCTGCTGATGCTGGCGGCCAGCATCTGGCCGGGCTACCTGCTGGGGGCCCGCATCGAGCCCTATATCTTCGGCCTGCCGTTCTCCTTGATGTGGTTGGTGCTCTGCATCGCCGTGGTGTTCGTGGCCCTGTTGCTGACTTTCCGCGCCGATATGAGCGCGCGCAAGGAGGGCGGGCGGTGACCGTCGAGCTCATCCCCTGTCTCGTCTATCTGGTCTTTGCCTTGCTGCTCGGCATGCTGCCGGCGCGGTTCAGTTCCCGCAGCGTGGCAGGATACGTAGCGGGGGATCGCAGTCTCAATACCGTGCTCTTGTATTTCGTGCTGGGAGCCGCGGTGTTCTCGTCCTTCGCCTTCCTGGGTGGACCCGGCTGGGCTTACTCTCGCGGCGCTGCGGCCTTCTACATCCTGGCTTACGGCGCCTTCGGCATGATCCCGTTCTATTTCCTGGGACCGCGAGCGCGGCGCCTGGGGGCCAAGCTCGGTTTCTTCACCCAGGCGGAGATCGTGGGTCACCGTTTCGACAGCAAGGCGCTGCAGGTGATGGTGGCCTTGTTCAGCATCGTGGCGCTGGTGCCCTACCTTACCCTGCAGATCAAGGGCGTGGGTTACATCCTCTCGGTGGCGAGCCATGGTGCCTTGTCGGAGTGGGAAGGGGCTTTGCTCGCCTACGGTATCGTCACCACCTATGTGCTCTATAGCGGCATGCTGGGCGTGAGCTGGACCAGTGTATTCATGGGCATCGCCATGATGACCATCGGCTGGCTGTTCGGCCTGTATCTGCCCTGGAAGTTCTATGGCGGCGTCAGCGCCATGTTCCATGCCCTCGCCACCGGACCTCATGCTGCGATGCTGGTGCCGCCCGGGCTGGATGCATCGGGTACCAGCTGGGACTGGTGGGGTTACAGCTCGGCGATCCTGGTATCGGTGCTCGGCTTCTGCTGCTGGCCGCATTTCTTCATGCGTAGCATGGCGGCGAAGGACGATCGCAGCATCAAGCTCATGGTGGTGCTGTATCCCACGATGCAGATCTTCATGGTGCCGATACTCATCATCGGGTTCTCCGCAGTGCTGATGTTCCCCGGCATCAAACCCGCTGATACCGTGCTGCCGTTCATGCTGCAGCACGCGGGCCTGTCACCGTGGCTGGCGGGTCTGGCTTTCGCCGGCACCCTGGCGGCTTCCATGCATACCGGCGATGCGATCATGCACGCTGCCGGTACAGTGGGTGTGCGCGATGGCATCGCGCCGTTACTGAAGAAGCCGTTGGATGATCGACGTCAACGTGACCTGATCCGCATATTGATCGTGGTCATGACTGCGGTGGCCTTCTACTTCGCGGTGGCATCCAAGCTGTCCCTGGTGTCGCTGCTCTTGGGTTCCTACGGCGGCGTGGCGCAGATATTCCCGGTGTTGATCGCCGCGTTCTATTGGCCCCGGGCTACGGCCAAGGGCGCGGCTGCCGGCCTGGTGACAGGCATCGCGGTGAACATGCTGTTCCTGTTGATGCCAGCCTTGAAGCCGGTGCCACTGCACGAAGGTATCTATGGCCTGGTGGCCAATGTCATCGTGCTGGTAGGAGTGAGCTTGATGAGCCAGCCCGTGAGCGCCGAGCGTTTAAAGGTCTATTCAGAAGCAGGCTGGGATTAATACCTAAAGCGTCCCAAATCGACGCGAGCGAGGGTAGGACTGGGCGCGCATCGCGCTCGCCGCTCCCGCACATCCCTGTGCTCCGCGGCACGTACGCATCCTGCTACAGACAATGCCCTAGCGAGCGCAGCAGCGTTGGGCCGTTTTATTTAGGCGGGGCGAGGGCGGCGAGATATTTCTCGACATCGACGACCGCCATGGGTTTGGAGAAGAAGTAGCCCTGGCCTTTGCGGCAGCCCAAGGCCCGTAGCAGTTCCACCTGGCGTGCATCCTCGATGCCTTCCGCCACCACGTCCATGCCTAAGTCCGCTGCCAACACCGTGATGGTGCGCACGATGGCGCGGTCTGCACGGGCCTTCTCGATGCCAGTGATGAAGGAACGATCGATCTTCAGGGTATCGATCTTGAAGCGGCGCAGGGCGCTCAAGGAAGAGTAGCCAGTGCCAAAGTCATCCATCTGTAGGTTCACACCCACCGAACGCAACCGGGCGATGGTCTCCACCGCCAGGGCTGGATTATCCATGAATACCGTCTCGGTGATCTCCAGGCACAGGTTCTTGGGCTTGATGCCGGTGATGTCAAGTACCCGCGCCACACGCTGTGGCAGCACCCAGTGGGCGAACTGGCGGTTGGCGATGTTCACGCTCATGGTGATGTCTTCGCCGAGATGTTTGTACTTCTTCTTCCAGGCGGCGAACTGGGCACAGGCGGTCTCCATCACCCACCAGCCGATGGGGATGATGAGCCCGGTCTCCTCGGCTACCGCCAGGAAATGCTCGGGACCGAGCAGGCCCTGGGTCGGGTGCTCCCAGCGCACCAGCGCCTCGAAGCCCGAGAGCTTGTTGGCCGAGAGGTCCATGACCGGCTGGTAGAAGACCCGGAACTCGCTGCGCTGCAGGCCCTGGCGTAGGTCGGTCTCGAGCTTGAGGTTGGCCTTGGCGCTCTCGTGCATGGCGTCGTCGAACACCACGTAGCCGGCCTTGCCAGCGGCTTTGGCGCGGTACATAGCGGTGTCCGCGTCGCGCAGGATCTCGTCCGGATGCTTGTAGTGGGGCGCGTTGATGACGATGCCGATGCTGGCGTTGGTGAACACTTCGTGGCCGTCCACGGTGATGGCACGGGACAGTTCCTCGTGCACCCGATCCGCGACAGCAGTGGCGTCATCGAGGCCGGTGATGTTCTCCACCAGGATGGTGAACTCGTCGCCGCCGTAACGGGCGATGAGGTCGGCGGGACGCAAGCAGGTGCGCAGGCGCCGGGCGATGGCTACCAACACCCGGTCACCGAAGCTGTGGCCCAGGCTGTCGTTGATGAGCTTGAAGCGGTCGAGGTCGAGGAACAGCACCGAGAAGCGGTCGGAACTGCGCTTGCCCACGTGTTCCAGGGTCTGCGCCAGCCGCTCCATGAAGAAGCTGCGGTTCGGCAGCTCGGTGAGCGCATCGTGGTAGGCGCCTTTCAGGAGTTCCTGCTCGGAACGTTTCTGCGCGGTCACATCGCGCACCGTGCCGGTCACCGCCGGCGTGCCGCGGAACGGCACGTGGGCCACGGTCACCGCGGCGACGATGCGGGTCTTCTCATCCTTGTGCATGAAACGCAGTTCATGCAGCTCGTGGCTGGAGTGCAGGACGTATTCTTCTTCGAAGGCATTGCTGGAGTGGCGATCCTCCGGTGCCAGCAGCGAGCTGAAGGACAGCCCGGTCATTTCTTCGGGCGTATAGCCGAGCATGGTGGCGAAGGCACGGTTCACGTACACCAGACCGCCGCGTGAGCTCAGGAACACGCCATCCTGGCTCATGTCCACCAGAGTGCGGTATTTCTCCTCGGACTGGGCCAAGGCTTCTTCGGCGAGCTTGCGCGGTGTGATGTCCTGCAGGGTGCCTTCGTAGTATTCGACCTTGCCCGACTTGTCGCGCACCACGCGCGAGTTGTCCGAGACCCAGATGGTGCTGCCGTCCAGGCGCGTCATCTGGAACTCTTCGTCCGCGTAGAAGCCATCCTGGTCGATGCGTTTCAGCAGCTCGGTACGTTGTTCGGGGTGCAGGTAGGCCTGCGCCATCAGGTTCTTGTCGGTGTTCAGGAACTCATCCGGGCTGCTGTAGCCGAGGATGCGGGCCAGGGCCTTGTTGGCGCGGATGATACGTCCGTCCGGCGTGCTCTGATAGATGCCTTCCACCGCGTTCTGAAAGATGCTGACGTAGCGTCGTTCCACGTCCAGCAGCGCCTTCTCCTGGTTGCCTTCGCCGCGCTGGTCATGGCAGACCGCCAGCACCGTGTGCTTGCCGTCCAACACCTGCAAGCGCGCATGGATGCGAACTGGCAGGCTGCCGCCGTCCTTGGTGCGCAAGGCCGTGTCTGAGAGGATCGCCTGCTCGGCGAGCAGGGCCTCGTTCATCTCTCGCAGCTTGTCGGCTGCCATGAGGCTCGAGGGACTGATCTCCAGCAACTCATCCTTGGCATATCCCAATAGGGTGCAGGCGGTATCGTTGGCCTCGATGAAAGTACCGCCGATGCGGCCGTCTTCGCCGATGGGATACACGAGGATGGCGTCGCCGCCGGTGTTGAACAGGGTGCGGTAACTCACATCGCGACGGTGCAGGGCATCCAGTGCGGCGCGGTATTCGGTGACATCCAACACCGCGGTCAGGGCGAAGGGCTTGCCCTCGATATCGACCATCTCCGCCGAGATCAAGCCGCGGCGCCGTTCGCCGCTGCGGGTGAGGAAATGGGCTTCGCGGTTGCTGATGCGGCCGTTGAGGCGCAGCTCCTGCAGGAATTCTTCGCGTTCCTCCGGATACTCCCAGAAGCCGAGTTCCAGCGCGGTGCGGCCGATGACTTCCGCCGGGGTGAAGCCCAGCATGCGTTCGATGGCGGCGTTCACGTCGGTGAACTTGCCGTTCTCCAGATCCGAGATGGCGATGATGCCTGGAGCAGCGCGGAAGGCGGTGGCGAACTTGGCGGCTGCCTGGCGCTGAACCTCATCCAGCCGACGACGGCGCAACTCCGCGGCACAACGCGCTGCAAGTAGCTTCAGCGCATCGAACAACTCATCGTTGGCCTGGAAGGGCTGGCGCGACATGATGCCGAGATGACCGATAGATTGGCCGTCCGGCCCGGCGATGGCCACTGCGCAGTAGGCGCGCACGCCGTGTTTGCGCAGCCAACGGTCTTCAGGGAAGGCGGTGGCAGCCTCGTCTTCGATCCAGAGGCGGCCTTCGGCGATGACCCGTTCGGCAGGTGTGCCGGGGATATCGATCTCCCCCAAACCGCCGGCAGTGTGGTTCACATGCCAGCCAGCCACGAGCTTTAGGCGCTTGGGGTCTTCCGGGATCCGGGTGGTGACGAAGGCGTATTCGGTGTCGAGGCCGGTGGCGAGACTGCGCACCAGTTGGCGGAAGAAATCCTGGCCGACGAAGCCCGCAGTCTGCTCCATGAGACTGTAGAGCACACCCGCGGGAGCGGCGTGGAGAGCGCTTTCCGGCTTCATCGTGGGCAGGTTACCTCAGTCTGTCCCGGTGCCCGGCCCCCTCCATTTCCCTGGGGTCGCGGCATCTCCGGGCAGATGCAAATGATGCTTAAAGAGGTGCTTCTAAGTCAATGAAAACAGGGAGAAAAATCTTACCATTGACCGTTGAAATCGAAGGGATACCGGCCGGTGCTATCCGGCTGACCGAGGCCTGAGAGCAGGCTGCGGGTGGCCTGGTCCCCGGGGTCTTTCGCGGCCAAGACGCCCTTCAGGTGATAGGCCCCGGTATCCGAGAGGCTCAAGGAGGCATCCAGTTTGAGGGGGCTTGCCACGTCCGCGATGACGGCCTGGATACCTCCCCCGGAGGCCGGCGTGAGGTCGGTACGGAAGCTGCCGAGGGTGGCGGTGCTGGGCCATTTCAACACCGCTTCGTCGAGATCCAGCTCACCTTCCGCCGAGACCAGCTTGCCGGACTTGAACAGCAATTCCTTGAGGTGCACGCCCAAGGAGCCGCTGGCGCTATTGTGCGGCAGGGGGGACCAGCGGTCCATGGCGGCCACCGGGACGCGGCCTTCCAGTCCACGCAGGTGGATGCTGCCAAATCCCACGTCCATGCGTCCGCGCAGGTCCCGGTCTTCGGCGTGCACGTCGACGCGGTAACCGACGTTGAAGCTGAACGGCGCAAGCCAGTCGAAACGCCAATCCACGGCGCCGAGGTCGGCGCCCTGGTAGCGCACTTCTGCGGCGGAACCCGAGAACACCGAACCCGAGACGCCCGCGAGTTCCAATTGCGGCATCTTCTTGGCGAGATGGTCAGCGAGGTATTGGGCGGGGAAGTTCACGCCCAGGAACACCAGATAGGCGACCGCGGCCAGCAGCCACCAACGCAGGGCACGCCGGCTCATGCGCCGGTGATCAGGGTGAGGGTGGCGTCCACCGTGCCGGCGGCGGTCGCATGCTGCGCGTTCATCTCGCGCACCGAGATGCCGTATTGGCGGCGCAAGGACCCCAGCCAGCGCACCAGGTCATCGAAACCGACTCCTTGCATCTGCACACGCACCGAGCCGTCAGTACCCATCTGCGCCTGTTTCAGCATGTTGCCGAAACCTGCGTCGGCGGCGCCGCGGCTCACCACCGCCAGCAAGGATTGGTTGGCGGGGATGCCGGAGGGTTGTTGGCCGCGCAAGGCCTGCAGCTGCGCCGCGGCGGGTCCCATCCAGGCCAGCTCCGTCTGCCGCTCCTGGATGTCCGCCTGCAGCCGCGTGCGGCTGGCGAAGTAGGGCGCCAGCAACGCGAGGTAGAGGATCATCGCGACGACCACCACCGCGCCCGCCGCCAGGATGCGCTGCTCGCGCTCCTGCAGCGAACGGTACCAGACCTTGAACTCCTCGAGCTGCTTCACGAAGCACCTCCCGAGAGCACGATGCGTCCGGTGACCTGACTGCCTGCGGCGTTCACGGAATCGAGGTTGGCGCTGATGCCGCTCTGCTTGTTGAGCAGGCCTTTCAAGGCATCCAGCGCGCTGATATCCGCCGCCTGCAGCTGCGCCTGCAGGCTGCCGCCCTGGTAGCTGACCGCGGTCACCTGGATCGAGGGGTTGGAGCCGAGCCCGGTGCCGAGCGCATCCAGCAGGGCCAGCAGGGAGCCGGCGGAGTTGCCACCCTGCAATTCCGCCAGGCGTTGTTTCAT
>DASYCJ010000061.1:0-6801 GCA_036500225.1 Gammaproteobacteria bacterium | reverse complement strand
CCGCACATGAAGCGCTGGATGGCGCGCGCCAAGGGCCGCGGTGCCCGCATCCTCAAACGCACCAGTCACATCACCGTGACTGTGGCGGACGAATAAGGACCGACACATGGGTCAGAAAGTAAATCCTACCGGTATCCGTCTGGGCATCGCTTCGGACTGGAACTCCAAGTGGTTCGCCAGCAAGCGCGCTTACGCGACCAACTTGCTGAGCGACCTGCGCGTGCGCGAGTTCCTGAAGAAGAAGCTGGCCCAGGCCTCGGTGAGCCGCATCGAGATCAAGCGCCCGGCCAAGAAGGCCTACATCACGATCCACACCGCCCGTCCGGGCGTGGTGATCGGCAAGAAGGGCGAAGACATCGACGCGCTGCGCAAGCAGCTCTCCAAGATGATGCCCGGTGTGGAAGTGGACATCGGCGTGGAAGAGATCAGGAAGCCCGAGCTGGATGCGTATCTCGTAGCCGAGAGCATCGCCCAGCAGCTGGAGCGCCGCATCATGTTCCGCCGCGCCATGAAGCGCGCCGTGCAGAACACCATGCGTCTCGGTGCGTTGGGCATCAAGATCCGGGTCTCCGGCCGTCTCAACGGTTCAGAGATCGCCCGCAGTGAGCAGTACCGCGAGGGCCGCGTGCCCCTGCATACCCTGCGCGCCGACATCGACTACGGCTTCGCCGAGGCGTCCACCACCTACGGCCAGATCGGCGTGAAGGTGTGGATCTTCAAGGGCGAGATCCTGGATGCCGCCGAACTGAATACGACTACCAAGGACCCCGTGGCCGGCGACAAGCCCCAGCCTGCGGCGGCCAACTGAGTTTAGGAGTAGAGGACCATGTTGCAGCCCAAGCGCACCAAGTTCCGCAAGCAGCACAAAGGCCGTAACCGCGGCCTCGCGCAGAGCGGGAATAGCGTCGCCTTCGGCGAGTACGGCCTGAAGTGCACCGATCGCGGCCGCATCACTGCGCGTCAGATCGAGGCCGCGCGCCGTGCCATGACCCGCTTCGTGAAGCGCGGCGGCAAGGTTTGGATCCGGGTGTTCCCGGATGTGCCGGTGACCAAGAAGCCGCTGGAAGTCCGCATGGGCAACGGCAAGGGCAACGTGGAGTACTGGGTCGCCAAGGTGCAGCCCGGTTCGATGCTTTATGAGATCGAAGGCGTGGACGAAGCCACGGCCCGCGAGGCGTTCCGCCTGGCGGCTGCCAAGCTCGGCGTCCCCACCACCTTCGTGCAACGGCAGGTGATGTGATGGAAATCAAAGAGATCCGCGGCAAGTCCGAGAAGGAACTGCGCGAGCAGGTGGAGACGCTCCGCAAGGAGCAGTTCAACCTGCGCATGCAGCACGCTGCCGGCCAGATGCCCCGCGGCCACCTGATCAACAACGTTCGCAAGGACATCGCGAAGATCAAGACCGTGCTCAACGAGCGCGTGAAGGCAGGCAAGTGATGAGCGAGCAGAAGAACACCCGCACGCTGACCGGCAAAGTGGTCAGCAACAAGATGGACAAGACCATCACGGTCACCATCGAACGCATCGTCACGCATGCCACCTACGGCAAGCTGCTGCGTCGCCGCACCAAGATCAAGGCGCACGACGAGCAGAACACCTGCAACGAAGGTGACATCGTGACCATCGCCCAGTGCCGGCCGATCTCGCGCCACAAGTCCTGGACGCTGGTGGAAGTGGTGGAACGCGCGACTCCGGTCTCCGCGTCGGCCCAGTAAGCGAACAACTTTTTAAGGAACGGCAGTCATGATCCAGATGCGCACAGTGCTCGATGCCGCCGACAACAGCGGCGCTCGCAGCCTCAAATGCATCAAGGTGCTCGGCGGCTCCAAGCGCCGCTATGCCCGCATCGGCGACGTCATCAAGGTGAGCATCGGTGATGCGATCCCGCGTGGCAAGGTGAAGAAGGGCGAGGTCTATAACGCGGTGGTGGTGCGTACCCGTAGCGGCGTGCGCCGCCCGGACGGCTCCCTCATCAAGTTCGATAGCAACGCCGCCGTACTGCTGACCAACAAGCTTGAGCCCATCGGCACCCGTATCTTCGGGCCCGTGACCCGCGAGCTGCGCAATGAAGCTTTCATGCGCATCATCTCGCTGGCCCCGGAAGTGCTGTAAGGCGCTGGAGAGAGACATATGAACAAGATCAGGAAAGGCGATGAAGTGGTCGTGATCGCCGGCAAAGACAAGGGCCGGCGCGGCACCGTTCTGAAGGTGCTGGAAGAGGATGATCGCGTGCTCGTCGAGAACGTGAACATGGTGAAGAAGCACCAGCGCCCGAACCCGAACGCCAACGTGGCGGGTGGGATCGTGGAGAAGGAGATGTCCATCCATATCTCCAACGTGATGCTCTACAACCCGATCGCCAAGAAGGGCGACCGCGTGGGGCTGCGTGAGCTGGCGGACGGCCGCAAGGTCCGCTTCTTCAAATCGAATGACGAAGTGGTTGACGTCTGAGGACAGCTGCTATGACCGCCCGACTCCAAGAACATTACCGCAAGACCGTAGTACCGAAGCTTTCGGAGAAGTTCGGCTACAAGAACCCGATGCAGGTACCGCGCATCACCAAGATCACGCTCAACATGGGCGTGGGTGAGACCACTGCGGACAAGAAAGTCATCGAGAACGCGGTCTCCGACATGACCAAGATCGCCGGCCAGAAGCCGATCATCACCAAGGCCAAGAAGTCGATCTCGACCTTCAAGATCCGTGACGGCTATCCGGTCGGCTGCAAGGTGACCCTGCGCCGTGCCCAGATGTATGAGTTCCTGGATCGCCTGATCAGCATCTCCCTGCCCCGCGTGCGCGACTTCCGCGGCGTGAGCGGTCGCTCCTTCGACGGACGCGGCAACTACAGCATGGGCGTGAAGGAACAGATCATCTTCCCCGAGATCGAGTACGACAAGATCGACGCGCTGCGTGGCATGGATATCACCATCACCACCACCGCCAGGACCAACGAGGAAGCCCGGGCTCTGCTGGAAGCCTTCAGCTTCCCGTTCCGGAACTAAGAGGAAACTGAGATGGCCAAGACCTCCATGGTTAACCGCGAAGTGAAGCGCACTAAGCTGGCGAAGAAGTTCGCTGCCAAGCGCGCTGCACTGAAGACCACGATCCGGGACCTGAACGTGAGCGAAGAGGAGCGCCAGGAGGCGGTCGCCAAGCTCGCCAGCCTGCCGCGTGACTCGGGCAAGGGCCGCCAGCGTAACCGCTGCGCCCTGACCGGTCGCGATCATGGCTTCTACCGGAAGTTCGGCCTCGGCCGCAACAAGCTGCGCGAAGCCACCATGCGCGGCGACGTGCCGGGCCTGCGTAAGGCCAGCTGGTAACGCTGTTTTTAATTTACTGATACAGGGATATCGATATCCATGAGTATGACTGATCCCATCGCCGACATGTTCACCCGCATCCGCAATGCCCAGATGATCGGGCATACGGACGTCTCCATGCCCGCCTCGAAGGTGAAGGCCGAGATCGCCCGCGTCCTGAAGGACGAGGGTTACATCGACCAGTTCAGCCAGGCTGACGTGGAAGGCAAGCCGGTGCTGAGCATCTCCCTCAAGTACCACGACGGCCGCCCGGTCATCGACCGCTTGCAGCGCGTGAGCCGTCCTGGCCTGCGCGTCTACAAGAGCAAGGACAAGCTGCCGACGGTGTTGGGCGGCTTGGGCGTGGCGATCATCTCCACTTCCCAGGGCGTGATGAGCGACCGCGCCGCGCGCGCTGCCGGCCACGGCGGCGAAGTCATCGGCGTCGTCGCCTAAGGATCCGAGGAAAAAGCCATGTCCAGAATCGGAAAAAAACCGCTCGTCCTGCCTAAGGGCGTCGAAGCGAAGATCGAAGCGAACAGCGTGACCATCAAGGCCGCCAAGGGCTCGTACACGCTGGTGCTGAACCCGAACGTGTCGGTGAAGAACGACAACGGCACGCTGCACGTCGAGGTGAAGAACGAGCTGCAGGAAGCGAACGCCGCTTCCGGCACCACCCGTGCGCTCCTGGCCAACGCCGTGAAGGGCGTGACCGAAGGCTTCTCGAAGAAGCTCGAACTGGTCGGCGTGGGTTACCGCGCCCAGGCCCAAGGCAAGGTGCTGAACCTGACGCTCGGCTTCTCGCATCCGGTGGCCTACAAGGTCCCGGAGGGCATCACCGTCGAGACGCCGACGCAGACTGAAGTGATCGTGAAGGGCCTGGACCGCCAGAAGGTGGGCCAGGTTGCCGCAGACATCCGCGGCTTCCGGCCGCCCGAGCCCTACAAGGGCAAGGGTGTGCGCTACTCGGACGAACGAGTGGTGCTGAAAGAAGCCAAGAAGAAGTAAGAGGTACGAGCGATGGACAAGAAGCCAATGGAAAAGAAAGAGGCGCGCCTGCGTCGCGCCCGCCGCGCCCGTGCCCACATCCTGGAACTGCGTGCGTTCCGGCTCACCGTGCACCGCACGCCGAGCCACATCTACGCGCAGATCATCGCCCCCGAGGGCGGCAAGGTCGTGGTCGCTGCGTCAACGCTCGAGGCTGAGGTCAAGAAGGGCCTCAAGCACTGCGGCAACGTGACGGCAGCGCAGGCGGTGGGTAAGGCCATCGCCGACAAGGCCAAGAAGGCCGGCATCACTGCGGTCGCGTTCGATCGCTCCGGTTTCCGTTATCACGGTCGCGTCAAGGCTCTCGCCGACGCTGCGCGTGAGAACGGCCTGAAATTCTAAGGGTGACACATGGCTAAATTCGACAACCTTCCGGAATCCAATGACGGGATGCAGGAGAAGCTGGTCTCCGTCAACCGCGTCTCCAAGACCGTCAAGGGCGGCCGCCTGTTCGGCTTCACCGCCCTGACCGTGGTCGGCGACGGCAACGGCAAGGTCGGCTTCGGCTACGGCAAGGCCCGCGAAGTCCCCAACGCGGTGACCAAGGCCATGGAGCAGGCCCGCAAGAACCTGAAGCAGGTCTATCTGAACAACGGCACGCTGTTCTATGCGATCCGCGCCAACCACGGCGCCACCCGCGTGTTCATGCAGCCCGCCTCGGACGGTACCGGCATCATCGCTGGCGGCGCCATGCGCGCCGTGCTGGAAGTGGCCGGCGTGAAGAACGTGCTGGCCAAGAGCTACGGCTCGCGCAACCCGATCAACGTGGTGCGCGCCACCATGAACGCTTTGACTGAACTGCGCTCGCCGAACCAGATCGCGGCCAAGCGCGGCAAGTCCCTCGACGAGATCAAGGGTTAAGCCATGGCCAAGACCGAAAGCAAGAAACTGATCAGGGTGACGCTGGTGCGCAGCTATTTCGGCCGCCTCGAGCGTCATAAGGCAACTGTGCGGGGCTTAGGCCTGCGCCGGATGCACCATACCGTGTCCGTGCAGGACACTCCGGAGAACCGCGGCATGATCGCCAGCATCTCCGACATGCTCCGCGTGGAGGAGTGATGATCATGCGTCTCAATTCCCTGTCTCCTGCCGTCGGCAGCAAGACCGGCAAGAAGCGCCTGGGGCGTGGCCTCGGCTCCGGCCTCGGCAAGACCTCCGGCAAGGGCCATAAGGGTCAGTACGCGCGTAAGGGCGGCTACCACAAGGTGGGCTTCGAAGGCGGCCAGATGCCGCTGCAGCGCCGCCTGCCCAAGGTGGGTTTCCGCTCGCACATGAAGCCGACCCGCGCCGAGATCCGCCTGGACCATCTGCAGCGCCTGGATGTGGACGTGGTCGACGTCGCCGCCTTGAAGGCCGCGGGCTTGGTCAACATCTACGCCGACAAGGTGAAGGTGGTCGGTTCCGGTGAGCTCAAGAGGAAGGTCACGCTGAAGGGCGTGTTCGCGACCGCCGGCGCCAAGAAGGCCATCGAAGCCGCTGGCGGCAAGGTCGAGGAATAATCAGTGTCACGTAGCGGCGGCGGAATGCTGGGCGGTCTGGGAGATATCGGTAAGTTGACCGATCTGCGCCGTCGCCTGCTGTTCCTGGCCGGCGCCATGCTGGTGTTCCGCGTGGGCGCGCATATCCCGGTGCCGGGCATCGACCCCGCCGCGTTCGCGCGCATCTTCGACCAGCACAACGGCGGCATCCTCGGGATGCTGAACATGTTCTCAGGGGGCGCCCTGAAGCGCCTCTCGATCTTCGCCTTGAGCGTGATGCCCTACATCTCCGCCTCCATCATCATGCAGATGCTGGCGGTGGTGGTGCCGAGCCTGGAGCAGATGCGCAAGGAAGGCGCCTCCGGCCAGCGCAAGATCACCCGGTATACCCGTTATGCGACCGTGGGTCTGGCGTTCTTCCAGGCTTTTGGCGCGTCCATCGCCCTCGAGAAACAGGGCGTGGCCCTGCATCCGGGTCCGAGCTTCATATTGGTCGCGACCGTGAGCCTCGTCACCGGCACCATGTTCCTCATGTGGATCGGCGAGCAGGTCACCGAGCGCGGCGTGGGCAACGGCATCTCCATGCTGATCTTCGCCGGCATCGTAGCCGGTCTGCCGGCGGCCTTCGGCGGCACTCTGGACCTGGTGCGTACCGGCCAGATGAACCCGCTCATGGCCATCGTGATCCTGGCCCTGGTGGTCGGCGTGACCGCCTTCGTGGTGTTCGTGGAGCGCGGCCAGCGCCGCATCACCGTCAACTATGCCAAGCGGCAGCAGGGCCGGCGCATGTACGCCGCTCAGTCCAGCCACTTGCCGCTGAAGATGAACATGTCGGGTGTGATCCCGCCCATCTTCGCTTCGTCGATCATCCTGTTCCCGGCCACCCTGGGTAACTGGTTCAGCGGCGCGCATGCCACCTCGACCATCGGCCAATGGGCGGTGGACGCCCTGCAGCGTTTCGCGGTGGTGATGTC
>DASYCJ010000060.1:0-2028 GCA_036500225.1 Gammaproteobacteria bacterium | reverse complement strand
CAATATGGCCTGGTGGCGGTGCTGAAAGACCTCCTGCCTTCGCAGCTTCCCCCAGCCCCCCTGACGCCAGCGATAGCGGCCTTGGGCATGGGCCTGGTCCTTCTATTGGGTTTCGCCCTGCCGCCCCTCATGCGTCTCGGTGATACACCGCCTGCACGCGTACTCAGGCGCGATCTGGAACCGCCCCAGGCCAAGGGCTACGCGGTATACGGTGCTGCCATCGCCGCGGGCTTCGGCATCACCCTCTGGCAGGTGCGCACCCTCGAACTCGCGTTCTCGGTCTTGGTGGGCCTTGGCGTGACGGTGCTGCTCTTGGGGCTCGGCGCGCTCCTGATGCTATACATCCTGAAGGGTCTACGCCGCGGTGGCGGAGCCGGCTGGCGTTACGGCCTCGCCAACCTCAATCGCCATAAGCGCGACGCCATCATCCAGATGGTGGCCTTCGGCATCGGGCTCATGGTGTTGCTTCTCTTGGCCCTGGTACGAACTGACATCCTGCAGAGTTGGCGCACGACCCTGCCGGAGGACGCACCCAATGAGTTCATCATCAACATCCAGCCGGATGAGCGGGACACGGTCACCAAGTTCTTCACGGACCACGGCGTCAAGGCACCGATCCTCTACCCCTTCGTGCGCGCGCGGCTCTCCGCCATCGGCGGCAAGCCCGTCACGGGAATGCATTTCCAGGGAGAAGATAGTCGGCGCATGGTGGAACGGGAACAGAACCTGAGCTGGTCCTATGACCTGCCCGCTGGGGACACCATCGTCTCCGGTCAGTGGTGGGACGCTGCACAAGCCAAGCAGCCCTTGGCGTCCCTGGAAGAGAGCTTCGCTGCCTACCTTGGAGTGAAGGTTGGGGACAGCATCAGCTTCGACGTGGCGGGCACGCCCCTCACGGTAACGGTGGCAAGCATCCGCAAGGTTCGCTGGGATTCCTTCCAGCCCAATTTCTTCGTGGACCTTTCGCCGGGTGCGCTGGCGGACCATGCGGGCACCTGGATCACCAGCGTGTACCTGCCGCCGGAGAAGACGCCGATCCTGGCGGATCTCATCCGGCAACTGCCATCCCTCACGCTCTTCGATATCAATGCCATCATGCAACAGGTGCGGCAATTGATGGATGAGGCTTCGCTGGCGGTGGAATATGTGTTCCTGTTCACCCTGGGCGCTGGCGTGGTGGTGCTGCTGGCCGCCGTACAGGCCACCCGGGACGAGCGGCGCTTCGAAGCGGCAGTGTTGCGGGCAATCGGTGCTTCGCGCCGCCGTCTCCGTGCCGCGGCATTGGCGGAGTACGCAGCCCTGGGCTTCGCATCCGGCTTATTGGGCGCGCTCGCGGCGACGCTGGTAGCCTGGGCGCTCGCGGTTCGCATCTTCAACCTCCCCTACCGGCCTGATTGGCGTATCTGGGTCTTGGGGATCTTCGCCGGCACGGTCATCGTCGCCTTCAGCGGCATGATGGCCACGCGACGCGTCTTGAAGGCACCACCCGTGGAGACTTTGAGGGAAGGCTGATGTCACTGCTAGCTATCGTCATGCTAACCGGACTATCCGAGATCGCCCCGCTCGACCCGAAGTCCTACTACGACTGTCCGACGAGTCAGGCGGTATTCAGCGATCCCCGCGTCTCCATCAGCAGCCAGACGACCGGTGGCTATGAGATACGCCTCTATACCCAACCCCACTGTTTCCTCGAGGATGACGGACCCGCGAAAAGCCATAAGAACAATATCACGGGCATCGAGGTGTTAAAGGCTGGCAGAAAGGTCTATAGCCAAACAGGCTACAACCTGCACGTGGGTTATCCGCAGCCGTCCAGCCTACCCGTGGATGCAGTATTGATGAAACCGGGCGATGACATCACCGGCGAAGGCATGCCCGAACTACTTGTCTCCGACTGGTCAGGCAGAGGCCACTGCTGTCTGACCTTCCATCTCTACAGGCTGGGAGAAAAGTTCTCGCGCCTGCAAGACATCCCGCTGTTCGAGGCGGATGAGTCCGCCTTCGTGCGCCGCCCCGACCATAAGGGCC
>DASYCJ010000059.1:0-3128 GCA_036500225.1 Gammaproteobacteria bacterium | reverse complement strand
GACAGCATCAGCTTCGACGTGGCGGGCACGCCCCTCACGGTAACGGTGGCAAGCATCCGCAAGGTTCGCTGGGATTCCTTCCAGCCCAATTTCTTCGTTGACCTCTCGCCGGGTGCGCTGGCGGACCACGCGGGCACCTGGATCACCAGCGTGTACCTGCCGCCGGAGAAGACTCCGATCCTGGCGGATCTCATCCGGCAACTGCCATCCCTCACGCTCTTCGACATCGATGCCATCATGCAGCAGGTGCGGCAGTTGATGGACGAGGCTTCGCTGGCGGTGGAATACGTGTTCCTGTTCACCCTGGGTGCTGGCGTGGTGGTGCTGCTAGCCGCCGTACAGGCCACTCGGGACGAGCGACGCTTCGAAGCGGCAGTGTTGCGGGCGATCGGTGCTTCGCGCCGCCGTCTCCGTGCCGCGGCACTGGCGGAGTACGCAGCCCTGGGATTCGCATCCGGCTTATTGGGTGCGCTCGCGGCGACGCTGGTGGCCTGGGCGCTCGCAGTTCGCATCTTCAACCTGCCCTACCGGCCTGATTGGCGTATCTGGGTCTTGGGAGTCCTCGCCGGCACGGCCATCGTCGCCTTCAGCGGCATGATGGCCACGCGACGCGTCTTGAAGGCACCACCCGTGGAGACCTTGAGGGAGGGCTGATGGTTCGCCTCGCACTCCTCTGCCTCCTCTCTCTGGCATTCGTGCCCGGGCATGCATCTGCGGCCGAATGCGCAAGCGGTGAAACGGTGTTCATGACCGTCACGCCTCAAAGCACCACATTCAAGGATTACGAGATACGGCTTTACCATCAGCCGGACTGCCAGGCTGCGCCGGGGAGCCGCATCGCGGGCCTACAGATACTCAAAGCCGGTAAACAGGTCTACGTGCAGACCGGCTACAGCTTCGCCATCGGCTACCCCCTGGATCAGGATCAGCCACCGGACAGCGCGAAACCCACGGTGGGTATGGATTTCAGTGGTGAGGGTGTGCCAGAGCTATTGGTCTCGGAATGGTCCGGCGGCGCGCACTGCTGCTACAGCTTCCACCTGTTCCGTCTCAGCGATACTTTCAGCAAGCTCCAGGATATCCCGCTACAGGATGCGGATGAGTCGTCATTCGTGCGTCGCCCGGATGAGAGAGGCCTGGTGATCGCCACGGCCGACTACACGGCCTTCGCTTATTTCCCCAAGGGCTTCGCCGGCTCACCCGCAGGCCGGGTTTTCCTGAGTTTCCAGGGCGATAAGTTCAAACCTGATGCGGCGCTCATGAAGGCCGCTGCGCCCAAGGCGGGCGAGACAGCCCATTGCGCTGTGCTCTTCAAACCGAGCCGGGATTGGAAAGACGGCCAGCCACGAGGTATGTGGTATTACGCCACGGATCTCATATATAGCGGCAATGCAGCGGAGGCCTGGAGCTTCCTGGACCAGGCCTGGGGCGGCAGCGCCGCGGACAAGAAGAAGTACCTGGACGATTATCAGCAACGTCTCAAGAAGAGCATCTACTACCAAGACCTGATGCAGCTACAGAAAACATCGCCGTCGGCTGTTGGCCAGAAGATCGATTGGACCGAGCAATGTTTCGAATACATGCACGGCTGAACCAGCGTCATTCGGATTTCGCACCCGCCGTGAAGCTCATGTTGGCTATCTCTCCATCCGGCTTGAATCGCGCCTCACAGGAATAGCCCAGGGTATTGCTGGGGTCGTCACTGGTGATCTTGAGGAACGCACCCTTGGCGTCCTGACCCGGTGTGGCGATGTAGCCTTCCTGTTCCGATAGCTTCTTCAGTTCCGGCAGGCTGATGTGGTCACGCATGCCGGCACAGAAAGACTCCATCTTCCTGCCATGCACCGCCACTGGCACCACCCGCAGTAGGGTGGAAGCCAGCACCAGGCCGGCGAGCACCACGGCTCCTAACACCAGCCAGCGACCCTTGCGTAGCGGGCCCGCCGCCGGTGGCAAGGGTGCGAGCCAGATGACGAGGCCGGCACACAGGGCGCAGAAGGAGGCAGCGAATACTGCCGGCCACCAGCCGGTATGGGCCCAGATGATGGGCGCGGTGCAGCCGGTGAGCAGCAGCGCCAGGGCCCAGGCATAGAGCAAGGCCCGCGCCCAGCGGGAACGTTTCCAGACGAAGACGATGGCGACGAGACCCAGTACCGAGTACAGAGTCTGCATGAAGGTGGAGAACACGGTGGCGAGGTCGCCAGCGTGGCGCCACTCCACGTCCACGCCCCAGAGACCAGAGATGCTCAGGGTCAGGAGCCCGAAGATAGCGAGCCATAGACGAATCTTCTGCCACGGCATGGTCTCAGTTCCTTATTAGATGGTCCGGAGCTCAACGCTCAGCCCGGTATTCATTTGGCCAAAGCTGTCTTGAGGGAAGCATAGCTGAAACGCTGGTTCGGTTTGCCGAGGGGTGCCGAGCATATGTCCCGGCCGCTGATCGCTTGTTCAGCAATCGGCTTCGGCAGCTTATCCAACTCGGTGAGGTCAACCGAATTCATGTAAGTGACACGTCCACCCGCAGACTCCACATCTATCTCGCCGCCGTAGTTGAAACATCCCGCCCGCACGTCGAAATAGCCGGTATCAGTGAGCAAGGGAATGGTGACGTTGGCAAAGGGGTGGTAGTCATACAGGTGGTAGCGCCCTGGCTTCAAGGACTTCTCCAGATAACCGATCGAGCCCGGCCGCCCAAATATATGGAGCTGTACCGAGATGACCTCGCCGGTCTCATCGCTGCGTAGCTGTACTGAGATGTTCTGGTAGATGCTGATCCTGGCCACGTAGAGGCCATATTGGTCGGGCTGGGTGACGTAGTCTTTGTCGGTCATGGAACAGCCGCATGACAAGGCCAGCACTAATGACAACGACACGCCGATCGTTTTGCTTCTTATAGAGTTCATGCTGTCTTCCTCTGGCGGCTTAGGATGGCGAGAGCCACTCCCCCCAATATGGTGCAGGAAGCGATGGCAAGACGGAAACTGAGACTCTCCCCCAGCAACAGCACGCCGCCGAAGGCGGCGATCACTGGCACACTCAACTGCACCACCGCAGCACGGGTGGTGCTCAAGCCCTTCAAGGCCGTATACCAGACCACATAGCCCAGGCCTGAGGTGAGTACGCCTGAA